>JALCZJ010000011.1 GCA_022690815.1 Ferrimicrobium sp. | reverse complement strand
ACCAGCCCCAGCTCCACAACCAGCCCCAGCTCCACAGGCGGCCCCCACGTATGGTGACCTTGTGCTATCACCGGTTGTGCGTCACCTGATCGAGGAGAATAATCTGGATCCTACCGCCATCCAAGGTACGGGCGTTGGTGGTCGTATTACTCGGGCTGATGTATTGACTCTCTTGGATCGTCGGGCTGGTGGGAACCGTGATATGGCTCAAACCCAACAACCAGCCCCAGCTCCACAACCAGCCCCAGCTCCACAACCAGCCCCAGCCGAAGTGGCCAACACGCCGGCGGTGCGGGCGGAGACTCCAGCAACGTATTCCGGGCCAGAGATCAATCCTGGATCGCGTGATTACGTCGTTCCCTTTACCAACATCCGGCGAAGAACTGCGGAACACATGGTCAATTCGAAGGCGGTGTCTGCGCACACGCTCATGTCTATCGAGGTTGACTTTGAGCGAATTGAGCGGGTTCGGAAGGCAAAGGGTAGCGCATTCAAGGACGAGGAGGGCTTTACCCTTACCTACCTCCCCTTCATTGCTCGGGCTGTAGTGGAATCGGTTCGGGCCTACCCGAACGTCAATGCCTCAGTGATGGGAGATTCGCTGGTGGTCCACCGGGATGTCAACCTTTCAATTGCGGTTGACCTCAACCTTGAGGGGTTGATTGCCCCGGTGGTTCATGGTGCTGATGGGAAGCGTCTGACCGGCATTGCTCGCGAGATTTACGATCTGGCGAGTCGGGCGAGGTCGCGCCGACTTGGGGCCGATGACATTGCTGGTGGTACGTTTACGATTACCAATCCGGGTCCATTCGGGACGTTTATGACCGGAGCGATTATCAACCAGCCCCAGGTGGTCATCCTGGCTACCGATGGTATCAGTCGCAAGCCTGTCGTGGTGGTTGATAGCGATGGCACAGAGTCAATTGGCATTCACTCCGTGGGCATGTTGACGTTGAATTTCGATCATCGAGCCATTGATGGGGCGTATGCTGCTGCTTTCCTTGCCAAGCTGAAGCAGGTATTGGAAGGCTGGAATTGGGAACAGGAGCTTTGATGCCTGAGCGTAGACCTGCCCTAGGTGCACGTTGGCTTGGAAGGGTTGGATACGAGGATGGACTCGTGTTCCAGCAACGGCTCCGCGAAGGCGATAGCTCTCACCTGTTGTTGCTTGAGCATCCGCATGTCTACACCATGGGTGTACGCACCGACCCCGCCCATCTACTTGTCGATCCGGCTTCGGTGAATGCGACGGCGTGTTGGACTGATCGAGGTGGTGACATCACCTATCATGGACCAGGCCAGTTGGTTGGGTACCCGATCATTGATGTTCCAGTGGGTAAAGATTCGACTCCCCGATATGTACATACGTTGGAGGCCACGCTCGTCGCGTTGCTTGCCGACTACGGAGTCGAGGCCTACACGCTTGAACAGTTCCCAGGTGTCTGGGTTGGCCCCATCAAGGCCCCTCGCAAGATTGCTGCGATTGGCGTCAAGCTTTCGCGGGGGCGCTCGATGCATGGTTTCGCGCTTAATGTCAACAGCGATCTGCACATGTTTGAACATATCGTTCCCTGTGGCATCGCTGACAAGGCGGTGACCTCGATGATGGCCGAGGGGGTGCACACCTCGGTCGCTGAGGTGGCACGGGCCTATGCGATGCATTTTGCTCGGGCTTTTGGGTTCGAGGATCTCGATTATGAAGGGGTCGACGACGCAGCTAGCGTCAGTGTTCGCTACGACGGCAACAGAGATGGTGACAATCCAGTTGCCTCCAGGTTGAATCAACGCCTTGCTAAGGCTGGGTTTGCGTTCGACACTGCGGTTCCCTACGTCTCGCGCAAGCCTGAGTGGCTGCGCAGCGAGGTGAACCTGGGTGAAGAGTATCGCTCCCTACAGCATCTCGTACGAGATCTCAACCTCGTGACGGTGTGCGAAGAGGCGGGATGCCCAAATATCTATGAGTGCTGGAAGGATGGCACCGCCACCTTCATGATCAACGGCGAGCGCTGCACCCGGGCATGCGCATTTTGTTTGGTTGATACTTCAAAGCCACTGGCCTTGGATCCGGACGAGCCCCGGCATGTTGCCGAAGCAGTGTCCGCACTTGGATTATCGTTTGCAGTGGTCACCGCGGTCGCGAGGGACGATTTACGTGATGGAGGTTCTCAGGCGTTTGCTGAGACCATTCGCCAGATCCGCGAACTAAACCCACACTGTTCCGTTGAGGTCCTGATTCCCGACTTCAAGGGAGATCCTGCATCCCTAGAGACAGTGCTAGAGGCACGACCTGATGTGCTCAACCACAATCTAGAGACGGTGTTGCGTCTCCATCGAGCGATTCGTCCATCGGCGAACTATGTACGCTCACTGACGGTTTTGGCTCGTGCGAAGGAGTTTGGTCTCACCACCAAGTCTGGCCTAATCGTGGGTATGGGCGAGTCGATTCCGGAGCTGAAGTCCGTCATGCGAGATATCCGTTCGGTTGGCGTCGATATCTTGACCGTTGGACAATACCTACGACCGACTCGCGATCATCTGCCAGTCTCGCGATACTACCATCCTGATGAGTTTGCTGAGTTGCGTGACTACGCGATGGGTCTGGGCTTTCGCTATGTGGAGGCGTCGCCGCTCGCGAGATCTTCCTACCACGCGCGCCAAGGTTCTGATGCAGCCGCTGGGGCGATGGCGTGACCGATCGAAGCCAGTTCGTGGCTGCCTACCGGGCTCGGCAAGAAAAGGCCAGGCATCAGCTCGAGGTCTCAGGCGTCGATGCCTTGTTGGTGACACTCGGGAGGGAGCTGCCTTGGTTGACCGGCTACGAGGCGATGCCGCTGGAGCGGATCACCTGCCTGTACCTCGATGTTGTCGGCAATACTCGTCTGTTGGTTCCAAAGTTGGAGGCTCCGCGCGTTCGTGAACTCGAGGGCCTTGAACTTGTCGGATGGACTGATGGTGAGGATCCATTCGCGATTCTTGGCTCCATGGTTGGCAATGCCCCGCGCTTAGCCATCGATGATCGGTTCCAGGCGGGATGGCTGCTCCCGCTCATGGCGCAGGTACCCAATGCCGTCTTTGTCTCTGGCACCAAGTTGTTAAGTGGACTGCGAGCGCACAAGGACAGCCTCGAAGTTGCATTGCTTGAAGCGGCGGCGCAGGCGGCGGATCGGGTTGCCAATCGGTTGTTACGTGGGGAGATTGCGGTGGCGCACCGTGTCGAGCGCGATGTTGCGACTGATATTGGCCAGGCCCTCCTCGACGAGGGTCACAGCAAGGTCAACTTCACGATCGTCGGTAGTGGGCCCAATTCGGCTTCGCCACATCATGAGCCGAGTATGCGAACGATTATGCCAGGGGATGCGCTGGTGCTCGACTTCGGCGGTACCTTCACCGTCGGCGACGAGCCTGGTTATTGTTCGGATATGACGCGGACCTTCGTCGTTGGCGAGCCACCTGCGGGCTTCGTTGAACTCTATGACGTGCTGTATCGTGCACAAAGCGAAGCGCGAGCGATGATTCGCGTTGGTATGTCTGGTCGGGATGCCGATATGGTCGCTAGGAAGGTGATCAACGATGGCGGATACGGTGACTACTTTGTGCACAGACTTGGCCATGGCATCGGTTTGGACGAACACGAAGACCCGTATCTGTCGGGCGACAATGAGCTTTCGCTGGAGGCTGGTAGTGCATTCTCGATCGAGCCAGGGATTTACATTCCAGGCGAGATGGGGGCGCGGATAGAGGACATCGTGTTCCTCGATGAAGCTGGGGTTCGCTCGCTCAACCAGGCTCCGCGTGAACTTGCGGTTCTCCAGTAGCTTTGCGTCGCCGCATCGCGTGCCGTAATCGTGGCCGATGGGGAGTACGCAGATCGCCAATTTGGTGGGTTGGCCGCGATCCGTGGCGCCCAGTCGTTAGGCGATAAAGTATTTCGCCATTGGATGATGGGCGATGATCGCCGTGGTTGTCTGTTCTGGTTCGAGTTGGAAGTTGTCGGAGACACGCACTCCAATACGGGCTGCGTCCAGTAGTGTGATGACGCGACCGTTGTCCTCAAGATTGGGGCAAGCGGGGTATCCCCATGAGTATCGGCCGCCACGATAGGCTTGCTTGAACAGGCCCGCGAGGGTCGGACCATCCTGGTCGGCAAATCCCCACTCACGGCGGATGCGTGCGTGCCAGAGTTCGGCTAACGCTTCGGCCATCTCGACACCGAGGCCATGGAGGTGTAGATAGTCCTGGTAGCGGTTGTCTTGAAAATACTGTTGGGCGAGTTCGCTTACGCGCTGGCCCATCGTGACGACATGGAAGGCAACGTAGTCGATTTCACCCGTTGGTCGCGGACGGAAGAAGTCGGCAATACAGAGGTGTTGCTCCCCGGATTGCCTTGGAAAGTGGAACCGCGTCTGTTCTTCCTCCAGATTTAACGGATTGAGAACGACAAGGTCGTTGCCCTCCGAATAGCAGGGAAAATAGCCATAGACGACCTGTGGGATCAACGCTTGCTGTGTGTGAGCATGATCGAGCTGGACCAGGAGTTGCTGACGAATTCGGTCCTTAAATTCCGCATCAGTCTCACCGTTTTGGGGACGGTAGCCCCATTGGTGGCGAAACAACGCCGTCTCATTGAGGTAGGCCGCGATCTCTTCAATTGGGATGCCTTTGACGATCTGGGTGCCAAGAAATGGTGGCTTATAAATCGGATTATCGAAGGGTACCTGAGGCGAGCGCGTGGTCTGCTCGGGCCGGTCCTCCTCTAGTGATGTGCGCATACGCTTGACCGATGAGACCTTGATGGTTCGACCAAAGTCGTCATCGACCAACTCGCCGTTGGATATCCGAACAAGCTTGTCGAGGACGTCTAACCCTTCAAAGGCGTCTTTGCCGTAGAAAACCCGTCCCTCATAGACCTCGCGGAGGTCACGCTCTACGTACGTGCGCGTGAGCGCTGCCCCACCAAGAATGACTGGTATATGGGAGAGGCCTCGCTGGTTGAGCTCGAGGAGATTATCACGCATGACGAGGGTGGATTTTACGAGAAGTCCGCTCATGCCAATCGCATCAGCCTCAGTCTCGAGGGCCTTCTCGATCAGTTCATTGACGGCGACCTTGATGCCCAGGTTATGAACAGTAAACCCGTTGTTGGTTAAGATGATGTCGACGAGGTTCTTGCCGATGTCGTGGACATCTCCCTTGACGGTTGCGAGGACAATCGTGCCACGGTTGCTTGACTCGGTGCGATCCATGAACGGTTCGAGGTAGGCGACCGCTTGTTTCATGGTCTCTGCCGACGCAAGCACGAAGGGAAGCTGCATCTGGCCGGAGCCAAAGAGGTCACCGACCTCGGCCATCGCCGAGAGCAGAATCTCATTGACAATGGCAAGCGCACTGAGTCCGTTGCCGAGGGCCTCTTCGAGATCGGACTCCAGGCCGATGCGGTTGCCATCAACGATTCGACGGTACAGTCGGGTGTCGACCGGTAACGATTCCAAGGCGGGACCGGTTTCGCGGAGACTTTCAGCGGATTGGAAGAGCTCGATCAGGCGTGAGAGTGGATCATAGGCCGGTCGGCGACGGTCGTAGATGAGGTCGAGGCAGACCTCGGTGATCTCGTCGGGAATCTTTGCGAGAGGAAGGATCTTTGAAGGATGCAGGATAGCCATGGTGAGCCCGTTGCGCCGACACTCCTCAAGGAAGACGGAGTTCAGCGCCTCTCGCGCAGCTGGTTTGAGTCCAAAGGAGATGTTGGAGAGACCGATGATGGTTTGGGACTCCGGGAATGCCTCGTGTATCAGGCGGATTCCCTCGATGGTTGACTTCCCGTCGAGGCGGGACTCCTCCATGCCCGTAGTGATCGGCAGCACCAACGGATCAAAGATCAGGTCCTGGGTGGTGAGTCCATAGCGTTCTGTCGCCACGTTGGCGATAGCGGTTGCTGCTTTAAGCTTCCACTCAGGCGTGCGAGCCTGGCCTTCCTCGTCGATGCAGGTCGCGACCACTGCAGCCCCATGACGTCGGGCAAGTGTGAGGAATTTGTCGAGTCGTGAGTTTGGAGCATCACCCTCCTCAAGGTTTACTGAGTTCAAGATGCTACGCCCTCCGAGGTGGATAAGAGCCTCTTCGACCACCTCAGCTTCCGTTGAGTCGATCATGATTGGGAGTGTTGAGGCGGTCGCAATGCGTGAGGCGAGTTCGCGCATATTCGCGATGCCATCTTCACCGGTGTAGTCGACGCAAACGTCGATGAGGTGGGCTCCGTCTCGTACCTGCTCTTGTGCCATGGCGACGCAGGTGTCAAAATCTTTAGATAGGAGCGCCTCGCGAAAGCGCTTTGAGCCGTTTGCATTGGTGCGCTCACCAACGTTGAGGATCGACGTTTCTTGCCGAAGAGATACCGGCGAGTACAACGATGCGACCTCTGGGTCAAAGTTGGGGTGACGCTCCTGGGGTTCAAGGTCATGACATGCGTCGACCACGGCCTTCAAGTGATCGGGGGTAGTACCGCAGCAACCACCCACCACCGTCACCCCAAAGTCGAGGATGAAGCGTCGCAGCGACGTAGCAAGCTGGTCGGGGGTCAAGTCGTAGTGCATTCGTCCATCCTGGACCGAAGGCAGCCCCGCGTTGGGTAAGCACGAGATTGGCACCGGGCTGTGTTCGGCCAGATACCGTAGGTGCTCGCTCATTTCGGTTGGTCCCGTTGCACAGTTGATGCCGAACACGGTTGGTTTAAGGGCGGCTAAGGAGGCGAGGGCGGCACCAATCTCTGTGCCTGGGAGCATGCGTCCGGTGAGCTCGATCGTGACCTGCAGTTGTATGGGGAGTTCGCGACCCGCAGCCCCCATTGCTTGGCGAGCCCCCAGCATGGCTGCCTTGGCGGAGAGGATATCGTAGACGGTTTCGATGACGAGCAGATCGACGCCACCAGCGATCAGCCCCGAGGCTTGTGTGCAGTAGGCCTCGACGAGGGTGTTAAACGGGATCTGACCCAATGTGGGTAGCTTGGTACCGGGGCCCATGCTGCCGGCGACGAACCGAGGATGGTTTGGCGTAGAAAAATCGTGGGCAACATCAACTGCTAGACGGGCCGCGAGTTCGTTGAGCTCGCGTGCCTCTGATGCAAGGCCATATTCGCTCAGAACAGGGGCGAGCGAGCCAAAGGTATCGGTCTCAATGACGTCCACGCCGACGGCAAGGAATGATGCATGGAGCTCGCGGATCACGTCTGGCTTGGTGCGAACCAACACCTCGTTGCAACCCTCAAGGCGTTCACCGCCGAAGTCGTCGGCGGCAAGCTCCTTAAGCTGTAGGTTGGTTCCGGTAGCCCCGTCGAAGATAACAATCTGTTCTTTGACGAACCGGGCGTAATCAAGCATGCCTAATAGGCTAGTAGCTGGTAGGTGGCGCTTTTGAGGAGTGATGTTGTGAAGATTTATACTAAGACTGGCGATCATGGGACAACAGGCCTGCTGTACGGCGGTCGGGCACCCAAGGATTCGCTCCAGATCGAGCTCAATGGGGCCGTCGATGAGGCACAAGCCCATCTCGGGGTAGCCCGAGCACATGCCCATTCCGAGCTTGCAGCCATCTGTCGGGACGCGGAACTCGATCTGTGGATCCTCATGGCAGAGGTGGCGACGCACCCAGACAAGCGGGATCGCCTCAAGGCTGGAGCCACTTTGGTCTCGCCCGAGATGGTCTCTCACCTCGAGGAGCTCATCGATGAGGTGTCGACGCGTTTCACGCCTCCTCGTGAGTTCGTGGTCCCTGGTGAGGAGGTTGTCGCTGCCTTTCTCGACGTGGCGCGCACGGTGGTCAGGAGAGCTGAGCGCCATAGCGTTGCCTTCGTACGCACGGCGCCCGACTCGCTGGTCCAGGTCTATCTGAATCGGCTCTCTGATCTTTTGTGGACCCTTGCCAGATGGAGCGAGGGCTCGTCCTTGACCGCTCGGGGCTCGGGGCGCGCCTAAGGTTATTAGCTGGAGCACCCTGAGAGTGGTTGCAGTCGTGACCACGAACGACCGGGTTCGCCCCCGCTCATTTGATCATGAGACGGCATGAGATTTGACCAGAAGAGGAGTGAAACGTGGGCTTAAAGACAACAGTGACCGTGGCGAGTCAGGCAAGTGCAGGAATGCCGATAGTGCGTATCCAGCCGGGTGAGTATTCGACACGGCTGCGCGCAGCCGTTGTGGATGGAAGTCTCGGCTACGAACTCCGTATCGCCGCCGATCCTACCAGGGAGCAGCTTCGGGGTCTCGGAGCCGCGGTAGTGGATGAGGCATCCAAGGCCCACCTTAGCGGGGTCGCGGTCTCGGTTCCCAGTCTCGAGTTCGAGCAACTCGAGGAGTTTGCCATCGGCATGTTGCTCGCGGGTTACCGGTTCGATACTTACCGCACCAAAGAGGATCCAGATGCCTTCCTCTGCTCGCAGATCGAGCTTGTCACACAGCCAAACCTTGAAGCCGCACTCGAGCGCGCACTCGTGCTCGCCGAGGCCGTTGCCCTCGCCCGTGATCTGATCAACGAGCCCCCCTCTCGTCTGACGCCGAGGGACTTTGCCCGTATCGCCACCGAGGTGGCGGGCCGCTCGGGGCTTGAGATCCGTGTCTGGGATGAGCAGGACTGTGAGCGCGAGCACCTTGGTGGGCTCTTGGGTGTTGCCCGTGGATCGGTTGAGCCCCCGCGTGCGATCAAACTCTCCTATCGACCCGATCAAGCTTCTGGCAAGAAGGTCGGGCTAGTCGGCAAGGGGATTACGTTCGACTCTGGTGGTCTCTCGCTCAAGTCTGGTGAGGGGATGATGACTATGAAGACGGACATGGGTGGTGCAGCAGCGGTCCTCGCGGCGATGTCCACGCTGCGAGCGCTCGGCGTTACCCATGAGGTCAATGGTTACCTGATGCTGACTGAAAATATGCCCTCAGGTAGTGCGCAAAAGCCGGGGGATGTCTTGATCACCCGCTCGGGACGCACGATTGAGGTACTCAATACCGATGCCGAGGGCCGTTTGGTGTTGGCGGATGGCCTCACGTTGGCGCTTGAGGATGGCAACGAAGAGATCGTAGATATTGCAACCCTTACTGGGGCTTGTGTCGTTGCACTGGGCGAAGAGATCGCTGGACTCATGGGTAACGAGCAGCCGCTCATCGACGCGCTTCATGCAGCGGGTGAGCGTGCTCTCGAGCCGAACTGGCAGCTACCTCTCCCGAAGAGCTATGAGAAGCTCATCGCCTCTGAGGTCGGTGACATGAAGAATGTCGGCAAGCGTGGGGGAGGCGCTATCACCGCCGCACTGCTGCTGCAGCGTTTTGTACCCGACGCCCACTGGGCACATTTAGACATCGCCGGTCCCTCGCGTGCCGAAGGCGATCGTGGATGGATCCGTGCGGGTGCGACTGGCTTTGGCGTGTTAACCTTTATCCGTTGGTTACAGTAACCTGCCGGATAGTCGGTGCGTAGCCCAAACGCGTCAGTTGATCGACGATCTCGTCCTCTTCGGCGCCCAGCTCAGCAAGTGTGGCGCTGAGCTGGCGTAATCGTCCATCGCGATCGGCCATTGCACGATAGCGGTGGAGCTCGGGTCTCGCGATCGCCTGCAGACTCGCTGGAAGTCGTCGTAGCTGACGGCTGCTAAGCGGTGGAAGCTCTCGTGGGACCTCAATGGAGCCAGGCGTGAGCTCTCGTAGCACGTGGAAATCCCGGCAACGATCGATACTCCGATCCAGCAGGGAACCTCGATTCGGGGTATGGCCGAGGCCGAGTGAGCGGGCGAGCTCCTCTGATGGAACACAGACGCTCTTCGACGTGCCGATGAGGAGATCAAGGCGCTGGAGGAGTACGATGCAGGACGGTCCGAGTACGGGCAGCCAAAGCAGCTGAACATAGTCTGAGCTGATTGGCCACCAGCGCTCCCGGTCATGGGGAACCTCCCACCGACTGATCGATAGCAATGCTGGACGTGGACCTTCCTGACCCATGGCGACCCTCCTTGGTGATGGGATCAGTATAGCATAGAATACATTAAAATCAATTAGGTGTGTAGGTACCGAAAACGCTACGCAGGCAATCAGCTACCTCCCCGAGCGTCGCCCGTGCTGCGAGCGCTTGTTTCATGGGGTAGCAGACGTTGTCCGTACCTTCGGCTGCCGCCTTGAGGTTGGTTAGGGCGAGGTCAACGGCACCTTGGTCTCTTCGTCGTCGCAACTCCTGAACCCTGTTGGACTGTTCGCGTTGGAGTGCTGGGTCGATAGGGAAGACCTCTGGGCTGACCTCCTCGGCATCGATAAATTGATTGACTCCTACGATGATCTTGTCGCCGGCATCAACGGCCTTGGTGTAGTCGTATGCTGCTCGTTCGATCTCTTGTTGGATGTAGCCGGTTTCGATGGCCGCAACGGCACCGCCCTGACCGTCGATCTCCTCAAGGTATCCGCGAGCCTTTTCCTCAAGCGAGGTCGTCAGTGACTCCACAAAGTACGAGCCAGCCAGTGGGTCTACGGTATCGGTCACTCCTGTCTCGTAGGCGATTACCTGTTGGGTGCGCAGGGCGAGTTTGGCGGCCTTCTCTGTAGGGAGCCCAAGAGCCTCATCGTATCCGTTGGTATGCAGCGACTGAGTGCCACCGAGGGCGCCAGCCAGTGCCTGGAGCGAGACACGGATGATGTTGACCTCAGGCTGTTGTGCCGTAAGAGTTGATCCACCGGTTTGGGTGTGAAAGCGCATCAGCTGGGATCGAGGGTCTAGAGCGTGGAAGCGATCCCGCATGATGTTAGCCCACAACCGGCGCGCGGCTCTGAACTTCGCGACCTCCTCAAAGAGGTTATTGTGGGCGTTCCAAAAAAAGCTGAGGCGAGGAGCGAAGTCGTCGACAGCGAGTCCCGCCGCCAATGCTGCCTCGACGTAGGCTATGCCGTTGGCGATCGTAAAGGCGAGCTCCTGGGCGGCGGTCGAGCCCGCCTCACGGATGTGATAGCCCGAGATGGAGATCGTGTTAAAGTGAGGGAGCTCCCGTTGGCAATAGCTAAAGATGTCAGTGATAATGCGCATGCTGGGGCGGGGCGGGTAGATGTAGGTTCCCCTGGCGGCGTACTCCTTTAAGACGTCGTTTTGAATCGTCCCGCCGATGGTGGCTGGGTCGACGTTGGTCTCCTCGGCCACCAGCTGGTAGAGCAACAGCAAGGTCGAGGCCGTGGCATTGATCGTCATGGAGGTGGTTACCCTGTCGAGCGGGATATTCTTGAACAGCAGGTGCATATCCTCAATTGATGAGATAGCGACTCCAACCCGGCCGACCTCTCCTTCGGCCCTGGGGTGATCTGCGTCATAGCCCATCTGCGTTGGGAGATCAAAGGCGCACGAAAGCCCGGTCTGGCCGTTCTTTAGGAGAAAATGGAAGCGTTCGTTGGTCGCTTGTGCCGTCCCGAAGCCAGCGTATTGGCGCATGGTCCAGGCGCGACGTCGGTACATCTCGGGATAGATACCCCGCGTGAAGGGGAAGGTACCGGGATCACCGAGGTCACGCTCGTAATCAACCGAGCTATTGGCTGGCGAATAGACCGGTTCGATCTCAATTTCAGAGTCAGTCTTCTTGAAGGTCATCACCGCCATCCTACTTGCATCACGGGGGGCTCACCAGCCCAGTATCGCCGATCAACGGTGCGGGCGCTATCGTGAGGCTGCGGTGACGCTGTCGCGTGCAATGGGTTCGCGGTGCCCCGCTGTGGCACAATGAGCATCGATCCCGAGTCCATAGGTGTGACTTGTCTGGGTCATGGCGTCGTAAGTAAAAATACGGCCAATCAGCGGCTCGCCAAGGCCGACGATCAGTTTGATCACCTCGGTGGCCTGGATGGATCCAATGACACCGCCGAGGACACCAAGGACGCCCGCCTGGGAGCACGATGGGGCGAGTTCGGGCGGGGGTGCGGTTGGCACAAAGCAACGAAAACATGGGCCATTCGGGGGTGCAAAGACGGTGACTTGCCCCTCAAACTGATAGATCGAACCATGGACGACAGGGATGTTGGCTGCTGTCGCGGCATCGTTGATGACGTAGCGAGCTGCGAAGTTATCGGTCCCGTCAACGATGACGTCATAGTCGCGGATGATGGCCTCGATGTTGTCGACATCAAGGTGAAGGTCGTAGGTGTTGACCTGCACCTCCGGGTTGAGAGACGCAATGGCAGCCTTGGCGGAGTCAACTTTGCGTTGGCCCACCCGTTCGGTTGTGTGCACGATCTGGCGCTGGAGGTTCGAGGTGTCGACTTCGTCCATGTCCACAATCCCCAACGTCCCCACTCCCGCGGCCCCGAGATAGAGAGCGGCGGGAGACCCCAGCCCTCCTGCCCCAAGCACAAGGACTCGAGCTGCGAGGAGGCGCAGCTGACCCGTCTCGCCGACACCAGGGAGGAGCAAATGGCGATGGTAGCGGTAACGCTGGGCATCGGTGAGTCGCTTCGGAACTTCCCATCGTCGGCCGCTGGCCTTCCATGTGTCAAAGCCTCCACGTAGCGATGCGACGTTCGTGTATCCCAGCTGCCCAAGCGTGAAGGCCGCCAATGCACTGCGTATTCCGGCGGCACAGTAGGCGAGGACAGGGGTATCCTTGTCGGGGATGAGTTGTTCGATCTGGAGCTCAAGGTATCCTCGAGCTATATGGACACTCCCCGGGATGATGCCTTGCTCGACTTCGCTTGGCTCACGAACGTCGAGAAACGTCCAGTAGCTATCTGGTGCATCGGTGAGTTCTCCAGGATCGACCTCGGTGATGTGCATCTTAGCCTGGGCGAGCATGGTATGAAAGTTGGTCATCGTCGGGCCTCCTGTCTCACCCTACCAGTGTTCGTGTGTTACCAGTGTTCAAAATGTAGGCGCGTCGACGTCGCTCGTGGCGGGCGACGAACGACCGATCCGGTCGGTGCATTGTTCTGCGTTGGGTGCCCAACGCATACAATGCCGAGTGGATCGAGCCCTGGCGGCAGCGCTAACGCCTTGGCGAGTTGATCGTGACCATAATAGATGCCCATAAATGTTGCCCCCAGGCCAAGATCCACGACCTTAAGAAGCAGCTGCATCGTCGCAAAGCTGGCATCGACTATCCAGTAAGGCTGAGGCCAGGCCTCTTCGGCATCGAGGCCTGACGAGGCCTTGTCGGGCTCTGCATAGCGAGCGAGGTAAGCGGGCTTATTGACGATCGGCAAAATCAGGAGCTGTGACTGTAACAGCCCTTGGTGTGTTGGAGAGTTACGCAGCCAACCTGGCGTTGAAATTGTGGCGAGGATCGCCTCAATGCGATCTGGATCGGCGATGACCACCAGCTCAGTGCCTTGGGTGAAGCCGGCGGACGGTGCCCTGAGGGCACTCTCACACAGCGAGAGCACGTCAGCTGTGGCCACGGGTTCTTCAGAGAATGATCGGTGCATGCGTCGCCGACGAATGACGGCATCAAACTCCACGTTGATACCTGCGTGTCCTGGTCCGGTAGCGCACCTTAACGACAGGAATGAGCGAGCAGACGCTGCCGGGTCTCTTCGTTTTTGGCTGCAACCACCGCAGTCATTGCGAGGGCCATGCCACCTTCGAACATCGCGCGGTCCGCCTCCGGTGACTTGGCTGCCTGCGTGAACTCAGGTTGGTGGTTGACCGCCGGCCAGGAGTTGATGGTCACCAACGGGTGGATCGTCGCAACCTCAAGCGAGATGTTGCCCATATCGGTTGAGGCAGATAGTGGTGCTTCATCGGCCGGGAAGGTGCGTCCTAACTCGGTCGCCTCGCGGACGTAGATTTGGGCCAGCTCTTCGTCGGTAACGAGTTGTGAGTAGGTTGGGCCCCTGTCGGTAATCGTGCAGGTTGAACCGGTTGCCAAGGCGCCGGCTTCGAAACAGCGGTCGACGCGGGGTGCGAGTTGTTCAAGCTGTTCCAGGGTTGCTGATCGAGTCAAAAACTCTCCCTCGACAAGCGATGGGATGATGTTTGGGGCATCTCCGCCATTGGTGACGATGCCGTGAATACGGTCATCGGGCCCAATGTGTTGGCGCAAGAGTCCAATCGATGTCAGCGCGATGGTCATGGCATCGAGGGCGTTGATGCCGAGTTGGGGTGCGGCAGCGGCGTGAGAGTCACGACCGTGAAAAGCTACCCGGAAGTGCCTGGCGGCCTGCACGTGCATGCGATCGGCCTCCATCGGTGCAGGGTGGATCATCATGGCGAGATTGGTGCCGGTGAAAATCTGCTGATCGAGCAGGATGACCTTACCGCCACCCCCTTCCTCCGCTGGAGTCCCAACGATTCGCAGTGTGATGCCTAGGTCGTCGACGAGGTCGATGAGCGAGGCGCCGGCCAGCAGCGCACTCGAGGCGATGATGTTATGCCCACAGGCGTGACCAAGCAACGGTAATGCGTCGTATTCGGCACAGATGCTGACCACCAGCTCGCCCGCGCCAGCCTCAGCCAACACGGCAGTATCGAGACCGCCGACGCCCTTCGCTGTGCGAAAGCCAAGGGAATCGAGTTCCCCCGCAAGCCAGTCTGCCGCCTTGACCTCCTCGAAGGCGAGCTCTGGGTTGGCGTGAATGCGATGTGATAGGTCGTAGGCGCGTCCATAGTTGCGCTCAGCGGCTGATCGAATCGCCTTTCTTTCAGCATCGAATGATGACATCCATCTCCTTTCGTCGAGTGCCTGGACGAGCTCTGTGACCGGGCTGCTACGAGATCACTGCGACGACATCACCGGTACCAACGGTGTCTCCTGGATGTACCTTGATCTCGGTGATTGTGCCAGTTCGTTCAGCGAGGATCGAGTTTTCCATTTTCATCGCCTCGAGCACGATGATGGTGTCGCCAGCCTGCACCTCTTGGCCGACCTCGACGGGGATCTTCACAACAGTTCCCTGCATAGGAACGGTGACATTGCCCGATCCCGAGCTGGCGGCTGCGGCTGCACCCTGTTGTCTTGGTGCTCTCGGGGCTGGAGCCGTGGTGCTCGCGTGGGTTGTGCGTGTTGGGTTCGCCACCGCGAGTTCGGGCAAGAAGAGCTTGACCGCAACGCGCTTGCCATCTACCTCAGCGATCACTTCGGTCGGCTCGGTCGCTTTTGCACTTGGTGCCCCGGAAGAGGGTGTAACATCGAGACCGGCGAGGTCGAGGCGGTCCTCAACCCACTTGGTCGAGTGTTGTACGGTACGGAAGTCTTTGTGCTCAAGTATCGCAAGATCAACCGGAATCGTGGTTGTCACTCCCTCGAGCTTGGTCTCATGCAGCGCGCGAATCGCTTTGGCGATAGCTCGCTCGCGATCGGGTGCCCAGACGACGAGCTTGGCGATCAGGTTGTCATAGTACTGGCTTACCTCGTCGCCCACCTCGTAGCCGGCATCGGTGCGTACGCCAGGACCGTCAGCCCGATCAAAGCGAGTGATCGGGCCTGGGGATGGGACAAAACGACCACCAGAGGGATCCTCCGCGTTGAGTCGGATTTCGATCGCATGTCCGCGGTGGGAGATCTGATCCTGCGAGAGCTCCAGCGGCTCGCCAGCGGCGATGCGAAGCTGTAACTCCACGAGGTCGAGCCCGGTCACGGCTTCGGTAATCGGGTGCTCAACCTGCAAACGGGTGTTCATCTCAAGGAAGTAGAACTGGCCATCTTGATAGAGGAACTCCACGGTTCCCGCGTTGTGGTAACCGCAGGCCCGTGCGACTTTGACGGCAGCCTCTCCCATCTGTACTCGGATCTCGTCTGGGAACGACGGTGCGGGTGACTCCTCGATCAGCTTCTGATGCCGTCGCTGGCAGGAGCAGTCGCGTTCACCCAGCCATAGGAGGTTGCCATGTTTGTCGCCGATGATTTGCATCTCCACGTGGCGAGGCCAGGTGAGGTAACGTTCGATATAACACTCGTCGCGCCCAAATGACGCAAGGGCTTCGCGTTGGGCTGAAGCGAGCGCGTCAGCTGCCTCCGACTCGGAACTCACGACACGCATGCCTCGTCCTCCGCCTCCATAGGCAGCCTTGATCGCCACGGGCCAGCCATGCTGGTTCCCAAATGCGACGATCTCGTCGGCCCCTTGGAGCACCTCGGTCGTCCCGGGGACGCCGGCGACGCCGGCTGCCGTCGCGGCGATACGAGAGGAGATCTTGTCCCCCATCACTTCAATGGCCTCCGGGGGTGGGCCAACGAAAGCGACGCCAGTTCGCTCAATCGCCCGAGCAAAATCGGTGTTTTCGCTGAAGAAGCCGTAGCCCGGATGGACAGCCTCGGCTCCAGAGCGCTCGATCACCTCCAGAATACGTTCGGTGTTGAGATAGCTTTCTCGCACACTCGATCCGGGTAGATTGTAGGACTCATCGGCGTAGCGCACATGCATAGCATCACGGTCTGCATCGGAGTACACGGCGATCGTGGTGATACCCATCTCCTTGGCAGTGCGCATAACGCGGACCGCGATCTCCCCACGGTTTGCCACCAGTAGCCGTTTGAACACCTACGCCACCTTTCTTGCTCACCCCGCTGGTCTTCTAAGACCGTCGACGCTATCGTAAACCTACACCCTCATGGACGGTGACCGCCAACAACCCTAACCCTAAAGACACCAGATCGAATCTCCTGGCCCTAGGGTGCTCGATTATGACCAACTCTCCTCCATGGCGGATAATCCTACTTGATGAGGTCGACTCAACGAATCGTCTGATGACTGAGTGCTATAGCTCGATCAGTCTGGAGCGCTTAGTCGTAGTAGCCGATCATCAGAGCGCAGGGAGAGGGCGGCGTGATCGAAGTTTTGCCGATATCCCGAGGACTTCGTTGATGTGTTCTGTGCTTGTGTGTCTTCCAACGTCAGAGACTCTCGGTTTGCTTCCGTTGGCAGTCGGTAACTCGGTCATGGCGAGCACGCTCGCGCTAGGAGCTCATGGGGCTTGTCTTAAGTGGCCGAATGATCTCGAGGCGAACGGGGTGAAACTCGGAGGGATTCTTGTTGATGGGGTGTTCACCGACCATGGGTACCAGGGTGCTCTCGGCCTTGGCGTAAACCTTACAGCGGCGCCGCATCTCGAGGATGAACGGCCACTCGGCTGTCTCGCCGATCTGATCGGGTCAGCGGCCGCAGCCGACTTTTTTGCACTACGTGAGGCGTTCCTTGAGGCGTTCCTTAGCGATCTTGACCAGCAATTGGGATGCTTGCGAGAAGGACGTGCCGAGGCCGTGCTGGGCACCTATCGGGGATGGTGTGCGACGATCAACCAACGAGTGCGAATTCACTATCGCGACCACGAGACGGTCGGAGTCGCCAAAGATGTTGACGAGCTGGGCCGCCTTATCGTCATGACCGCCGACGAAGAGAAGATCGTTGGTGTCGGTGAAGTTGTGCACCTTGGGACGCTTGGCGTCTGAGTTGCCATGTCTCAAGATCGGCCATGTCTCAAGATCGGCCATGTCTCAAGATCGGCCATGTCTCAAGATCGGCCATGTCTCAAGATCGGCCATGTCTCAGGATCGGCCATGTCTTAGGATCGGCTTTGTCCGATGATCGGCTGGACACGACAACCTCCAACGTTAGCTGCGCCCAAGAGGTTGGTGGTTGCGAGTCGCACTTGCTGGTCGACGCTGGCTCCAGCGCCGCTCAGCCCTTTGATGTCCGATAGTCAGCCGCCCTTGGTGGCTGATTTCTGCTCGTGCGGTGTGCGCCTGGCATCGATGAACGCAGTAGCCACGATCGCGCCGCTTGAGTCCCTTGAATGAGGAGATTCGCATCGAGCGATCGAGAAGTTGGCATCCCCTGGTCAGTATCCTAGCCTTGAGTTGGATGGGTTTGCAGGTTCGGTCAGGAGAAGGGGCCGATCGTTTGGCAGGTGATCAGGGTTGGTCGTAATGGCTAGCGGAGTGTGATAGCCGAGCATGCGTTAGGGTGACGGAAGGAATCAGCCGAGGATCGTACCAACTCTGGCACGATTAGAGATAGCTCGGTTGGGGTGAGTTCGTGAACGATGAGCAAGGTTGCCCCGAACAGGGTGGCAGCTGATCACTACACGGAGAGGAAGAGGAGAGGTCTATGTCAGTGGAATTTAGTGAGGAACACGAGGCGCTTCGCAAGGTCGTCGCCGACTTTGTCGATGCTGAGGTGATGCCGAATGCGCGTGATTGGGATGAGCGAGGCGAGTTTCCACTCAACCAGGTGCGAGCAATGGGCGAACTCGGCCTATTCGGCATGGTCTTTCCGGAGACCTACGGAGGTGGGGGAGGAGACTTCACCTCATTGTGTATCGCCGTGGAGGAGCTTGCGAAAGGAGATTCTTCGCTCTCGATTACCCTGTCGGCTGGCGTGGGTCTTGGTGCGAATCCGATTTACCAGTTTGGTAACGAGGCTCAAAAGCAGCGATGGCTGCCTGATCTCTGCGCTGGTACCGCTCTCGGTGGCTTTGGTTTGACCGAACCCGATGGCGGTTCTGACGCTGGCGCGACGAGAACCAAAGTCGAGCGCATTGGCGACCAGTTCCGGATCAATGGATCGAAGGCCTACATCACCAACTCTGGGACCGAGATAACGTCACTAGTGACGGTAACGGCTCGCGGTGACGATGGTGTGTCGAGCTTTATCATCCCGACGGGAACGCCGGGATTCACCGTTGAACCTGCCTATAAGAAATTGGGCTGGCACGCCTCGGACACCCATCCTTTGAGTCTTGTGGATGTCGAAGTGGGCCCCGATGCCCTGCTTGGGGAGCCAGGGCGAGGCTTTGCTCAGTTCCTGGCGATTCTTGATGATGGCCGTATTTCGATTGCAGCCTTGGCACTCGGGCTCGCGGAGGCTTGCTTACGTGAGTCGCTGGCCTATGCGGCCAGTCGAAATGCCTTTGGGGGCCCGATCTCTCGCTACCAAGCAATCTCCTTTAAATGCGCTGACATGGAGGTCGCTGTCGAGGCGTCGCGACTCCTGGTCTATCGGGCGGCGTGGCTCAAGGACCACGGACAGCCGTTTAAACGTGAGGCAGCGGTGGCCAAGCTGTACGCGACCGAGGCCGCCGTCTCCATTGCGAGGGAAGCAACCCAGATTTTCGGTGGGGCCGGCTTTATTGAAGAGTCACCGGTTGCCCGCTACTACCGTGATGCCAAGATACTCGAGATTGGTGAAGGGACATCAGAGGTGCAACGTCTTGTGATCGCACGGTCGCTCGGACTCACGGTATCGTAGGAGCAGGGCTTGAAGGCACTAATTCTTGCTGGTGGATCCGGAACACGGCTCCGACCCCTCACGCACACCGCTTCGAAGCAGCTTGTTCCGATAGCCAATAAGCCGATCCTGTTTTACGGCCTTGAGGCGATCGCTGAGTGTGGCATTAGCGAGGTCGGCATTGTCGTTGGACACACCGCCGCCGAGGTCGAAGCTGCAGTGGGGGACGGGTCTGACTTCGGTCTGCGGGTCACGTACCTGCCGCAAGACGCCCCGCGTGGGCTAGCTCATGCGGTCTTGATTGCCCGTGAATTTCTGGGTGACGATGACTTTGTGATGTACCTGGGAGACAACTTTCTTGTGGGTGGCATCACGGAGATCGTCGATGGATTCGGCGCTCGTGAACCCTCGACGGCTGCCAGAATTTTGCTGGCTCGGGTTCGTGACCCCAGGAAGTTTGGAGTCGCAGAGATAGCGGCTGACGGGTCCGTCGTTCGCCTTGTCGAAAAGCCTGAGGTGCCGCCCTCCGATCTCGCACTGGTCGGAGTTTATCTGTTCGACCATCGCATCCACGATGCGGTGGAGGCCATCAAACCATCAGCGAGGGGTGAGCTCGAGATCACCGATGCTATCAGTCAACTGATTACGATGGGCCTTGGAGTCAAGTCGTCCATGGTTGACGGTTACTGGAAAGACCTTGGCGACCCTGAGGCGTTGCTAGATGGCAACCGGATTGCCCTGATGGCGGTTCGTTCCGCCATCTTGGGAGAGGTACTGGATTCGAAGGTTGAAGGACCGGTGCTCATCGAGCCGGGCGCCAAGATCATCGACTCGATCATACGCGGGCCTGCGGTTATCGGGCGAGGCGTGACATTGCGGTCGAGCTATGTCGGCCCGTTCTCTTCTATCGGGGACCGGTGCATGGTTACCTCGTCAGAGATCGTAAACTCGATCATCTTGAGTGACTCTACCATCGACAACGTCGGTGCAATCGAGGGCTCGGTGATCGGCAAGTTTGCCGTTATTGGGCACCGCAATGATCGACCGCGGGCGACGAAGCTTGTCGTTGGCGATCATGCCAGGGTCGAGTTGCTATAGTCTGTGCTCGCAATGACTCCCCAGCATGAAAGGCGAGGATCGTGAAACTATTGGTGACCGGAGGAGCTGGATTCATCGGCTCTAATTTCGTGCACTATTGGCATGAAGCTCATCCCAACGACGATCTTGTCGTGCTCGATGTGTTGACCTATGCGGGTTGCCGCGAGTCGTTAGCCGACCTTGGGGATGCGATTCGCTTTGTGCGTGCTGACATTGGCAACACGGGCCATGTCGTTGAGGTGCTTGATCGGTACGCAATCGATGTGGTGGTCAATTTTGCCGCCGAGTCGCACAACTCCCTGGCCATTATCGATCCCGAGCGCTTTTTTCGCACCAACGTCTCTGGAACGGTTGGTCTCCTCGAGGCGGCGAGGACGTATGGGGGTTTGACGCGCTTTCATCACGTCTCCACCTGCGAGGTCTATGGGGATCTGGATCTTGATGCCAACGAAGCCTTTACCGAGTCGTCACCGTATCGTCCGAGAACGCCTTACAACGCCTCTAAGGCTGCGGCCGATCACGCGGTACGCGCGTATGCGCTCACCTACGGTCTCCCCATCAGCATCACCAACTGTGCCAACAACTATGGCCCGTACCAGTTCCCAGAGAAGCTCATCCCGCTCTTTACTGCGCTCGCGCTTCAGGATCAGCCGTTGCCTTTATACGCCTCAAAGGACAATCGCCGAGAGTGGATTCATGTGTTCGACCATGCTCGTGCAATCGATCTCGTCCTGTCGAAAGGTTCGGTTGGCCAGACCTACCATGTAGGGACTGGAGATGAGTTCTCTATCGAGGAGATCGCCGATCGTATCCTGGCCGAACTCCAAAAGCCCGATACACTTAAGACTACGGTTCCTGATCGACCGTCACACGACCGTCGCTATCTACTCGACTCCTCGAAAATCCGGGCAGAACTCGGATTCGCACCACAGGTCCAGTTCGACCAGGGAATTCGTGAGACCATTCAGTGGTATCGTTCTCATGAGTCATGGTGGCGTCCATTGCTGGGGCGCGCACCGGTACAGGAATCGGCTGCATGGCAGCTCGGCTCGTGACTCGCCTACGATTCCTTGTTCTGGGCGCAAACGGTCAACTTGGGCAACGTCTTGCGCGACGTCTGGGGGAGTTGGACTTACCGGTGGAGGTCTTTGCCTTTACCTCGGCCGAGATCGATGTTCGTCAACGTGCAGCGGTCAACGAGGCAATACGATCGCTTCGTCCTAATTGGATCGTAAACGCTGCGGCATTCACGGCGGTTGATCGATGTGAACGCGAACCAGAGCAGGCGTTTAGTGTCAATGCGCTGGCGGTCCGTTGGATGGTGGAGGCGGCTGTGGCCACCAAGGCGCGGGTCTGCAACTTCTCCACCGATTATGTGTTCGATGGCTGCTCGCAAGCACCCTACCGAGAGTGGGATGTGGTCAATCCGCTTGGGATCTATGGACGCTCAAAACTCGGCGGAGAGCGGGAGTTGCGGGTTGGCGTCGATCTCAATATCAGGACTGCTTGGTTAATGAGCTCTTCGGATGGCAACATCGCCTCAACGGTGGTTCGACTCGCGAATGAGGGGTCCCCCTTGCGTTTCGTCGGAGATCAGGTTGGTTCACCGACGATTGCTGACGATCTGAGTGAGGCAGCAGTGCAGCTCATGTTGAGCTCGACTTCCGGTTGCTTTCATGTTGTCAACGGTGGTAGCGCCTCTTGGTTTGAGGTTGTGCGCTGGATCCTTTCGATCCTTGGCCGAAGTCTTGATCAGGTCACCGAGATCAAAGCAGAGGCTGTTGCCGATCGGTACCCAGCGCCACGTCCGGCGTATTCGGTGATGTCAACGGCGTCGTATAGCGCGGCAACCGGTCGGACCACCGAAGATTGGCACGATGCTCTCGAGCGAGTCGTCCAAGATTTGGAGCGCCGGTGACGAGCGAACTCGCGGCAATCGTCGTTGTCTACCATTCTGGTCCGGTCCAACCACTGATTGATGAGCTTGGCAGGCAAGGGGTTACTCATGTCGTTGTCGTCGACAACGGCGCTTCGAGTCCTTATGCGAGGGAGTCGCACGTGGGTGGCTGCAGGGTCAACGAGGTCGCCTTTGGAGCAAATCTCGGCTACGGGGTAGCCATCAACCACGCCTTGGTCTTGATTCATGAGCCGATCGTGCTGATCTCGAATCCAGATGTAATGCCACATCCGGGAGCGATCGCCTCCCTTGTATCGACCGTGCTCGTAAACGAAGGAATCGGTGTCGTCGGGCCAAAAATTTTGGACGCATCGGGAAAGCACTACCCTTCGTTTCGGCGGTTTCCCTCGTTGTGGCAATCGATGTGGCATGGAGCGATTGGATGGCTGATGCCGGGTAGTTCCGCCACGCGCTCCTATCGGATGAGCGACCTTGATCCAGGGGAGCCAGTGGTCGTCCCGTGGCTCTCCGGGGCCTGCCTGATGTGCCCCCGGAGTGCATTGGTCGCAATCGGTGGGTTCGATGCCAAGTATCGACTCTACATGGAAGACGTTGATCTTTGTCGTCGATTGGTACTGCACGGATACCAAGTCGTCTATCAGCCGGCCGCGGTCGTGACTCATGTCGGTGGGGTGTCAAGTGGAAAGCAGCGTTTTCGTTCCATCGCCCAACATCACCGTTCGATGGTCGCATTTGCAGCCCCAGAGCAGCGCTCCACGCTTGCTCTGCTTGTCGTAACTCTTGGTATTGGCTTGCGCTGTGGCCTGAGTCTGGTGCGTGCAGGCGTATCCGGGTCGGTTCGCAATTAGTGGTACCCGAGTGGTTATTCGCGACGGCCAACTCACACGACCAGGCGTTCACACGGTCGTGGCCTTGGCCGCGCGTAGTGTTGTGCTACTTCGTCGGCTAGGCGAGCGGTCTGACTCATCGGAGGATTGTTTGACGAATGACAGGTACGGGAGCGTACTGAGCTGTGGCTGTGTGCATGTCAGCGGTCGTTGGATGGGAGTTCTTCTCACCTGTCTTGGTAGGGCCCAAAAGACGGTAGCCTTAACCTGTTATGGCTAGCAAAGAGAGCGCTCGAAGAGTTGCAAGAGCACAAGCGTCCGGGCGTGGGGCTAAGGTCCGACGGCAAATTCCGGTTGGGTTTTACTCGGCGTTGACGGTCATTGTTGTGGCTGGGATCGCGGTGGTAGGCTACTCGAAATACGAGATCGACCATCCGGCGTCGGCGGTTACCGCTGCCGACCAACCGGTTATCGGCACTACGTGGCATACTGCGATAGGCTTCGACGCCTGTGGTAAGTATCTGCCTCCGCTCGCCAAAACGACGAACGTTAAGAGTGGCGTGACGTCGCTCGGCAACGGAGTGCTGACGATTGCCCCCAAGGCTAAGAGTCAAGAAGGGGCGAATGCAACGCTTGCACTCTTGCCCGACGGCGTACCTGGCCTCAAGATTTTAAAGAGCGGGTTCCAGATCCCTGGGCACAAGGCAGTCACGGTTGCTGCTGGATGCGGGGGCAAGCCGGCAAAATTCGGCATTTACGTGTGGTCGTCCTTGCTCGCTACGAAGCCCACGGTGTACGCCAACCCCACAGACGTCCGGTTGCAGAATGATCAGATTGTGACGGTGGCAGTGCTTCGTAAGGGTGTCACGCCGTCTCAGCCCCCCACCGCAGCGAACCTTGCTACCGTCGGTGCCACCAGCACGGCCAAGTCCACCAGCACGTCTACTGGCACGGCCAAGTCCACCGGCAAGCCCACGTCCACTGGTACAGCCAAATCCACGGGCACTTCGAAGTCGGCCGGTGCCAAGTCGTCTACGGCGAAGTCGTCGACTAGTAAGAAGTAGAAGTAGCAGGAGGGGAGATGCGAGCAGTCGTTCTCGTCGGAGGAGAAGGTACTCGACTCCGTCCTTTGACGTTCCACACTCCAAAGCAGATGCTGAGGGTGATTGGGTTCCCGATGTTGGAGCGTGTCCTACATCGACTCCGCGGTTTTGGGGTCGATGAGGTGGTTCTTTCGCTTGGTTACCAACCTAATGCATTCCGTCTCGCCTATCCGACTGGAGAGGCTGCTGGGGTTCGCCTGACCTATGCGATCGAAGAGGAACCCCTCGACACTGCTGGTGCAATTCGTTTTGCAGCCGAGAGTGCCGGCATCGATGAGACATTCCTGGTGGTAAACGGCGATATTCTCACCGACTTAGATGTGAAGGATTTAATGGATTTCCATCTCGATCGTCGGAGTTTGGCAACGATCGGTCTGGTTCGTGTAGAGGATCCGAGCCAGTTTGGTGTGGTGGTAAAGGATGAGCATGGGCGTGCTTTGCGTTTTGTCGAAAAGCCCCCGATCGAATCCGCTCCCTCGCACGACATCAACGCTGGTATCTACATTCTCGAGCCCGGTGCTCTTGAGATGATCCCGCAGCTTGGCAGGATGTCTATCGAGCGTGAGTTGTTTCCCCGGCTCGTAGAGCAAGGTAGCCTTTATGCTCGGGCCTACGAGTGCTATTGGCTCGATGCAGGTACCCCGGAGAATTATTACCGAGCTATTCGCGATATCCTCTTCGGTGCACGCATCGGCGAACTTGTCCCTCCTCGGGCGTGGTACCCAGCCCCAAATCAGCCTGATGACGCCAATGGACATTGCTACATCGGCTCGGCAGTTGAGCTGAGTTCCCGATCGCAGGTGGCTGGCTCCGTGATTGAGGATGGTGTCGAGATCGCTGACGGTGCAACCGTCATTGACTCGGTCGTTCTCGAGGGGGCGCACGTTGGCCCCGGAGCGGTCGTTCGGGGCTCGATCGTCGGAGCCCGGACAATTATTCCAGAGGACGTATCGCTTGATGACCTCGCCATCGTGGCCGAAAGCACGGAGCTGCGCCCGGGTGATTCATTGGTAGGGGCCGGACGGTCGTAGATGACGCCACCCATACTTGTGACTGGTGGGGCTGGCTTCATCGGTTCGCACCTCGTTGAACGGTTAATCGACGCTGGTTACGAGGTAGACGTTGTCGACGACCTCTCGACGGGTTCGCTGGCTAATTTGCGTGTGGCGCGTGGGAAGGGTAATCGCGGATTGCACTTTCACAAGCTGAACATTGTCGATGGAGACCTTGGCGCCCTCATGAGTCGCCGCAAACCTGCAGCCGTCATCCATCTTGCTGCCAGAGCAAACGTGCGTGAGTCGATGCTCGACCCACTAGGTGACTTATCGACTAATCTCGTTGGGTCGCTCCGCGTGTTTGAGGCGGCGAGGCAGACTGGTGTCGCGAAGGTGATCTTCGCGACCAGCGCAGGTGTCTATGGGGCCGTCGAAGCATCAGCGTTGCCCATCAAGGAAGACGTCATACACTGCCCTGATTCCTTTTATGGGCTGTCCAAGGATGCTGTCCTCGGCTATCTACGACTGTATCGAGCAAACTTTGATCTTGAGTACACTGCCCTGATTCTGGCGAACGTCTACGGACCACGACAAGGAATGATGGGTGAAGGCGGTGTTGTCGCCAAGTTCGCCCAAGCGATTGCCTCGGATCGAGCGGCGACCATCATCGGTGACGGCACCCAAACGCGTGATCTTATCTACGTAGAGGACGTGGTGGATGCGTTCTATCGTTCACTCGAGCACGGCGGTGGTTTGACTTTGAACATCGCGACTGGTGTGGAGACATCTATCACCGCGCTCCACAAGGAAATGTATCGCATTGCCGGGTGTGATTATCGTGAACCTCGTGTTGTTGACCCTATCCCTGGAGAGATCCAACGATCTGCGTTGGATCCCCGGCGGGCAGGTTGGTACCTGCGATGGCATGCCACTACCACGCTGGAGCAGGGCCTCGAGGGGGTTCTCGACTGGTATGGTGCGTTACATTCGTGATCGTCTGCTGCGTGCTATCGAAAAAGGTCGAAACCGTAGCCTCTGACCACATCGGCGCTGATTGACCCTTGCGAGTCTGGGCGCCAGCTGTATCCCCTGACGACTACGAAGGGAGTCCGACCGTCTTTGCGTTTCACAAGGTCTGCTGCCCCAGCGATCTCGTCGGCGATGCAGATCTCTGTTGCCTGTAAGGTGTCGCCGTTGTGATCGCAGGTGCCACGTAGGTCGAGGATTGGGGCTAAGCCGGCGACCCCAATCGCGACATCGGTCACTCCGGACCTCCAGGTTCTGCCAAACGTGTCGGTGATGATGACAGCTAGTGTTCGTTGGGTGCGATGCCCCAGTTTGGCCAGCAGGCCTCGAGCACTGCGATCAGGGTCGAGCGGCAAGAGCGTTACCGTCCCGGTGTCGGTGTTGGACCGGTCGATGCCAGCGTTTGCGCAGATAAATCCGTGGCGGGTCTCCGTAATGGCGAGCGAACCTCGCCGACGCAGAACGCGAGCTGATTCTGATCGCACGAGTGCGTCAAAGGTTTGCTGATCATCCGGAGCACAGGCGACGACGCGCCCTTCGGCTTTTGAGACGACCTTCTGGGTCACGACGACGATATCGCCGTCGATCAGCTCGAAATCGCGGACGATGAGATCAACGAGGTCCTCACCTTCGGTGATGTCTTCGCTCGTCTGGATGGTGAAGAGCTCAAGACCTTTGGGTGTCATCGGCTCGCCGTCACGAACGTAGCGAGATCGACGGCGGCGGCAAGGTCGGTCATCAGTGTATCGGTGGTGCGCACGGTGAGTCCCAACGCACGGATCGACTCGGCGAGATCGGTGTCGGCGGTGTCCAAGATGAGCTCACTCGCGACGCCGAGGTAGAGGTTCGCGACGGTTCGCGCGTCGTGCTGATGCATGAGGGACTCGAGTAGGTCGGCGAGAGGTCCTTTGACCGCCTCGCCGGCGATGATTGGGGAGACGGCAATGACATCGCCAGCATGAGCTCGTTGGGATAGCTGTTCTTGGATGCCGTGCAAGGCGAGGATCGGCCCGATGGAGAGGATCGGATTCGACGGTGCGATGATGATCAGCCGGGCGTCAGCCAGGGTTTGGATCACAGCCTGGGTTGGTTGTGCCCTATCGATCCCTGCATAGCGCACTCGCAACACTCGTGGTTGATGGGAAAAGCGCACAAAGTACTCCTGGAAGTCGAGCTCGACGATCTCGTCCGCTCCAGTATCATCAGTAGGAAGCTGGACCGTGACCTTGGTCGCTACTTCATCATCGGTCATCGGTAACAAAGTGGCGTCGATCCCAAGACGTTCGACGATCTGTTGCGTGACGGTGGTCAACGATGCTCCGGAGCGGAGTAGTTGGGTGCGCAACATATGGAGTCCCAGGTCTCGATCGCCTAGGGTAAACCACGGATCGTCACCGAGGAGTTCAAGCGTTGTGCGAGCGGCGAAGGTCTCATCGCGTAGGCCCCAGCCAGTAGCTGGATTGACCATGTCAGCCAGCGTATAGGTGACGGTATCGAGGTCGGGACAGATCCTTAGGCCATAACGCCACCAGTCATCCCCGGTATTGACGATCGCCACAATCTCCTCACCCAGTTGCGCGTTGATCAAGCCTCGCAAAAATTTCGCGGCCCCGACGCCACCGGCCAGTACTGCTATCACGCTGTTGGTCTCCTGATCTTTTCTACAAGCGCCCCCACGCCGTCAAACGGGGCGATATCGCTTCAGTCTATCGAGCGTTGGATTCAGCGTG
This sequence comes from Ferrimicrobium sp., assembly GCA_022690815.1. Taxonomy (NCBI): domain Bacteria; kingdom Bacillati; phylum Actinomycetota; class Acidimicrobiia; order Acidimicrobiales; family Acidimicrobiaceae; genus Ferrimicrobium; species Ferrimicrobium sp. The sequence goes on along the minus strand of JALCZJ010000011.1, from coordinate 53,726 downwards.
TGAGATCAGCCGGTTCCGCCAGAGACGTTGCAATGGCTTTGTTGATTCGCTACTAGCGTGGGTCTGCGCACTCGATGACGGCCAACGTCAGCAGCGCATTGGAAGTCGAGCCGACCGAGAGCTGGAGGTAGATCGTCCGAGTTGCAATCGAATTGACTGCGGTGGTGGGTCGCCGTAGCGGTATTGGTGAGTTTGCCTATCATATGGCGGCATCGGTCACGGAGCACGTCGACGCTAGCGGCTTCATGATATCCATGCGTGGTCGCCAGCAGTTACGCGCACTGCTTCCACCCGGAGTTTCCCATCTCGACCGGGTGTTGCCAGCGCGTCCGCTCATGGCAGCCTGGGAACGCTGGTATCGTCCGGATCTTCGCTACTTGTTCCGTGGCTTTGATGTGGTGCATGGAACGAATTTCGTCGTCCCTCCGATCGCTGGGATTGGTCGAGTCGTGACCGTTCACGATTTGACACCCCTGCTCTCGCCGCGATTCTGTCGCTCGGACGTGCTTGCCTTCCCAACCCTGGTTCGTCATGCCATTCATTCAGGAGCCTATGTACACACCCCGTCTGCGTTTGTGCGCACGCAGGTTCTTGACTACTTCGGTGCTGACCCGTCGATGGTGGTGGCGATTGCCCATGGCGTCACGCCGCTTCCCGAGAGCACGTCGGTGACATCAGCTATATCCTCGAGACTCGCCGGTCGCCCCTTTGTCTTGGCACTCTCAACGCTTGAACCGCGTAAGGGGCTCGCCTACCTGGTAAAGGCTTTCGCCTCGATCAGTGCCAACAACCCGGATCTGCGTCTGGTCTTGACTGGACAGGCTGGTTGGGGTATCGATGAACTCTTAGGGCAGTTACGTGAACCTTCGCTTAAGGATCGCGTCATTTTGGCTGGATACGTGTCCGAAGACGACAGGGCGTGGCTTCTTCGCAACGCTTTGGTGTTTGCCTACCCAAGCCTCTATGAAGGCTTTGGGCTCCCTCCCTTGGAGGCGATGAGTGTTGGCACGCCTGTGGTTACGACGTTGGGAGGCGCCATTCCTGAAGTAGTGGGTCCGGCTGCTGTCCTGGTTGCACCCGGCGCGATCGATGAGCTTGCCGATGCGTTGGTCGAGGTCATGGATTCTCCGTCGAAACGTGCATCCTTAATCGAGTTGGGATATGAGCGAGCAAGCCAGTACTCATGGGAGACCAATGGTCAAGAGATGGCGAAGCTTTATGCTCAGGTGACTCGGCGATGAAGTCCGGACTTTTGCTCGTTGATCAGCTGACACGTCCGGTTTCCGGTGGCATTGGCGTCTATATCGGCGGTGTGCTGCAAGGTCTCATGGAGCTCGGCTTCGATGATCGACTCACCCTCTTGACGTCGCGAAGCAAGGAACGTGTGGTCCCTAAGGTTTGGCGTGGAGGCCACCGTCAGATGCCCTTCGATCACCGGATTCAGCAACGATTGTGGGATCGCACGCATCGATTGCCGCAGGGGGATTGGGGATTCTATCATGCGTTCTCTCTCGGTGGACCTCGCATGTCGAGGTCCACCCCCACTGCGGTGGCGATTTATGACCTGCTCTTTCGCACGGCTAGGGAGACCTTCCCTGCGCGAGCTCGTGATTGGCACGAACGAAGATTCGATCAAGTGCAACAAAGCGAGGCCCGAGTGGTGACGTTGGCCACCGAGACGGTTGAACTACTCGTTGGGGCGGGCATCGATCGGCACCGCATCGTCGTTATACCCCCGGGCATCGACCATCTCACTCCAGCGGATCCTGAGGCCACCACAGCACTCCTTGATCGGCTTGCTATCGATGGGCGCTATCTCATGGTGCTTGGAACGATTGAGCCACGGAAAAATCTCCCCCGCATTCTCGTGGCGTATCAGCAGTACCGTGCACGGGCCTTCGACCCAGCCCCCTTGGTCATCGTAGGCCCAAAGGGATGGGGTAGCGAGCTAGTCCTGCCCCGAGGCGTTGTCGTCGCCGGTCGAGTCAGTCCCGGCGTGGTGACCGGACTCTTGGCGCGCGCGCAAGCCCTGATCTATGTACCGCTTCAGGAGGGTTTTGGCCTGCCGGTGATCGAGGCTCTCGCGTCAGCAGTGCCGGTCATCACCTCCGCCAACATCCCGGCTGCGCGTTATGGTGGGCTCGGCGTGGAGCCGACCGATGTTGACGCGATTGCTGAGGCGATCGATCAGATCAACGAGGACGAGCCCTTGCGATCGAGGCTCGTGACCCATGGGTTACTGGCCGTGGACGGGCTATCCTGGGTTGAGGCTGCTCGACAACATGTTCAACTATGGGAGGAGCTGGCGGAGTGAACCCTGTAGCTATCGATGCGACATCAATACCCAGCGACCCAACCGGGGTCGGGCGGTATGCAAAGGAGCTGGTCTCTGCCATCTACCATCTCGATGATCGGCCACCCATCTCCTTGTTGACGACTCGAGCATCGCTTCGGTTGTTTGCACTGCCACCTCGAGGAAACTACGAGAATCTGATCGCCGCCCCTAACAGCCGGCCACTTCGCCTGCTCTATCAGGAGCGCAGTCTCGGTACCATTGCGATCAAAGGAGGGGCTCGTGTCTTCCATGGCCTGCACTATCAGGTTCCTTCCTCTCGCAATCGCCTCAAGGTTATCGCTACCATCCATGACCTGACGTTCTTTGACAATCCAGAGTGGCACGAGCCCGCAAAGGTGCGTTACTTTCAGCGGGCCATTCGGCTCGCCATCAAGCGTTCTGACGCACTGATTGTCCCTTCGCAGGCGACGGCAGAGCGACTCACCCATCACTTTGCTACGACACCACCGATTCACGTCATCTACCATGGGGTCGATCCACTGCTGGTGCCGGAGCATGGAGGTGACGAGGACGACGCGGTTGAGCTGTGCTCGTTGGGCACGATTGAGCCAAGGAAGAACCTTGCCAAGGTGCTGGGAGCCTTTGACATCGTGGCTGATCGACACCCGGATTGGCGACTGCGCATCATTGGCAAGCGCGGCTGGAAAACGTCGGACTTTGACGAAGCCTTGGCAGCGATGCGCAATCGTGGCTGCGTCACGGTCGAAGGCTATTTGGATGAGAAGGATCTCCGCCATGCCCTGCGGCGAGCACGAGCAATGATCTATGTCTCCAACGCCGAGGGGTTTGGCCTGCCAGTCCTTGAAGCCCTTGCATCCGGGCTGAACGTAGTGACGAGCAATCGTTCGGCGATGGCCGAGGTTGCCGGCGAGTATGCGTGGCTTGCCGATCCCGACGATATCGATTCGATCGCCTCGGGCATTGAGACGGCAGCCATGACGGCCCGCACTCCGGATGAGATCGAGCGCCAGGTGGGGTGGGCACGGAGCTTTACCTGGGAGCGCGCGGCCCGCGAGACGACCGGACTGTATCGCCAGCTGCTCGAGGGTTAGCGGCGGATGCGGGCGCTCGTGACAGGTAGTCGTGGTTTTGTTGGGGGTTGGCTCTGTCAACATCTGCTCGATAGTGGGGATGAGGTTATTGAAGTTCCCGACGGGGTGGATCTCTGTGACCAGACAGAACTTGCTGGGTCGCTTGCCGATGTCGAATTCGATGTCTGCTACCACTTGGCGGCCCTGTCTCACGTCGGTCAGTCGTGGTCTGATCCGGAGCTCTATTATCGCAACAACGTGCTGAGCACGGCGAACCTCGTGGCTGTTTTGGCACGTAAAGCGGGACCACCCCGATTGATCCATGTCTCTTCATCCGAGGTCTACGGGCGGGTGCCGGTTGGCAACCTTCCGATTCGTGAGACGCAGCCGCTCCGACCGGTCTCTCCGTATGCCGCCTCCAAGGCTGCAGCGGAGCTGGTCGCTTTGCAGGGCAGCTGGGGCCACAGGATGCCGGTTGTCATCGCTCGTCCGTTCAACCATACGGGGCCTAAGCAATCGAGCGACTTTCTCATTCCAGCGCTCGTAACTCGGATACTGGCGGCCAAAGCTAGCAGGCAGAGGATCCTCAAAGTGGGTAACGTTGGGGCCCGGCGCGACTTCTTGGACGTGCGCGATGTTGTACGTGCCTATCGCGGGCTCGCGCTGACGGGCATCGCTGGCGAGGTTTACAATGTCTGCAAAGGGCAGGCGGTGAGCGTTCGCGACATCGCCGAGCTGGCGGCTAGTGTCGTCGGTTGGGAGGTGGTTCTTGAAGTGGATCCGCAACTCTTGCGGCCAGACGACGTGGAGTTGGTGGTTGGAGATCCCACCAAGTTGCACCTGAGCACGGGGTTCACGCCAGAGCTGTCGTTGCGCTCAACCGTCGAGTCCCTGGTCGCCCAACTCCTTTAGGAGAGACGTAACTGATCGCTAGCGCGAAACCGGCGACTAGCGTGTAGCTTCTGATGCAAGCACCTCCTAACGTGGCAGTGGTTGTCGTCGCGCACGATCCTGGCGGCTACTTCGAGGATTGCCTAGCGAGTATCGCCTCGCTGAGCTATCCGGACCTCGATGTCGTCGTGGTCAATGTTGATCAGTCTGAACAGGTACGCCTGCTGACGAACCGACTGCTCCCTAGCGCCCGCGTCCTCGATTTGCCTGGCAATCCGGGTTACGCTGCGGCAGCGAACGCCGGTGTTGAGCAGGTCGCTGACGCTGCGTTTTTGCTCCTGTGTCACGACGATGTCGCGCTGGCGCCGAATGCACTAGCTGCGATGATGGAGGTGGCCTATGCCACCAATGCTGGCCTGGTCACCCCGAAAGTGGTCAGTTTTGATTCTCCTCGCCAGATTCTCGAGCTGGGGAGCGATTTGGATTTTCTGATGGGGACCACGCCACGGGTGGAGGTTGGCGATCTCGATCAGGGTCAATACGACGAGATCAACGACGTGGCGGTCGCCGCCAGCTGTGTCATGCTGATTCGAGCTGATCTTTTCGCCACGGTGGGGGGCTTTGACGCCGACTTTGGGGGTGTCTACCAAGAGGTCGACCTCTCGTGTCGCGTCCGTATGGCGGGTGCGCGGATCTCCACAGCGCCACATGCCAAGGTCCGACATCGGGCGGTTTCGACGTCGGGTAGGCGATCGCCAAGACTGCGTGCGCTCGAGCGTGGGGTCGTTGTCGACGAGCGTGTTGCACTCTCGCATGCCGAGCGAACCAGGCTCAAGCGCTACCATCAGGCTCGAAGCATCGCCAAGCTCGAACAAGGGCCAATTCGGGTCCTCGCGATGTCAGCCTTCTTGATCGAACGATTGCTTGAAGCGTTGTTCTTCCTGGTCACGGCTCGCCCGCGGGTGGCGTGGGGCTGCCTGAGTGCTTTTGGCGTGCTGGGTCAGCGCAATGAGCTACGTCACGCACGCGAAGCGATCACCGAGCAAGGGCTCGACCCCAGTCTGCTCGTCTTCTCTGGTTCGTGGCTGACGTTGCGTAGATTTGTCTCTCACGCAAGGACACACCCCGATGTGGTAACGCCTGGGGCTGGTGGTGATTCGGAACAACCCGTAAGTGATGATCGTCCTAGCTCTCTTGGGCGTTGGGCGCTGTGGGTGGCTATTGCGTTGAGCATTATTCTGGCGCGTTCCACGCTATTCGAGGCGACGCCATTGTTCGGTTCCTTTACGCTCTACTCGTCGCCACTGCGTCTCCTCGGAGACTACTTCTCGGGTCATGGGGCGAGCCATCTCCTCGGCGTTGCCGTTCTGCCGACGTCGGATCTTCTCTTTGGCCTGATTGGTTTTGTGTTTCTTGGGCACACGGCCTTTGGGGTCTGGCTGTTGCTCATTGGCGCGATGATTCTAGGGCCGAGGGGTGCCTATCGGGTGGCACGTCGCCGGTTACCTGATGGCTATGCACGGGCTGCGGGTGTACTCTATGCACTCTCACCGGTCATCGCTATTGCGTTGGTTCGAGGTTCGATTTATGTGATCTTTGCCTATGCCCTGGCCCCACTGCTGCTCGGCGCCTCCATGGATGCGATCGCCGCCCAACGAAGGTCGCGTCGTGTGATGCGAAGGTCGAACCTTCGGGTTGCGGCGGTGTTTGGGCTTACGATCGCCCTCGCTCCCCAGCTGGCGGTCGTCTGGCTGGTTGCGACGTTGGTGCAGATAATTGCCTATGCCGTGGCGTCTGGCTTCGATCGTGCACGGAGGCTGGTCGTCGTCCTTGGCTACTCTCTGGGTATCGGGTTCCTCGTCAACCTGCCATGGATCGTCGCACTCGTGTGGGTGCATCCGGGCACGGAATATCTCTTCACGGGGTTTGTGACCTCCGCAAGCTCTACTGTGGGCACGATTTTTGGTGCGTCTGTCGTTGCAGGGCTGTCGAGCTGGCTCCTCGGAGCCATGGTGCTCGCGCTGATGGTGGCTGTCTTCGGATTTGGTCAAGGACGAGACACTTCACTTCTTGTTGCGACCATCGGCGTGGTCGGATACCTGATCGTTGCCGTGTTTGCTGGAAGAGGCCTCTTTGGTGGCTCCCCGGTTGCACCGGCCTATCCGCTGATCATGGCGGCACTCGTCGCCTCCATTGCTACTCCTGGAGCGATCCATCGCATGCTCGGGCGGCTCCGATCCTCCGGACTTGGTTTCCGTCACGTGATGGCCGGGGTCGTAGCCCTCGCCCTTGTCGTCACCGTCCTTGGCTCGGCCTTGGGGGCCTTGCGTGGACAGCCGAGCTCGGGGCGCACCACGCGAAGCACGCTGCCCTTAGTGGAGGGACTGGTACGAAATCCTGGGTCGGTGCTTTGGGTCGAATTGGGTACTGGACCAAGGATCGTTACGGGCGAAAAACTTACCAATGGCGTCTACGTGGGATTGACGAAAGGGGTCGCGCCGACGATCGTCACGGCGGGTGCGCCCCCGGTCACCCACGGCCAAGCCGTACTCGATCACCTCGTGAGCTTGGCACTTGCCGGTAGGACGGTGCGTCTTGGTGATGATCTTGTCGCCGATGACGTCAGGGAGGTCGTTGTCGTGGGCGCACCCGGCACCGTAGCGGCGGACGCCTTCATGACCGCCTTTGGTCGCCAACTTGACATGTCGCAACTATTTTCCCAAGGCGGCATTTCTGTCTATCGACTGACTGCACGTCTTTCAGAGCCTACGGTGGCTCCTGTCTCCTCAAGTCCTTGGCTGACGCTGGGCCTCGTGATCCAGATGGGTGCGATCCTTGGGGTGTTGCTGGGTCTCTTTGGACGACGTTCGTGGCTTCGTGTGGGTTCTAAAGCACCAAAACGACGTCCTTCGCCTGCGCCGACTGGTGCACCGGTGGACGCGACGGTGGGAAGCTAGCGCCCATGAAGACGCCAAAAACTATCTTGGTCCTCATGTTGGTGATCCTGCTGGCGGCCGTCGGCTTGACCACCTCGTTTGCGAAGCGCCGGGCGAGTTTTGCCGTCGCAAATGTGCCCTTTGGAGTCGGAAGCCTGGCGGTTCCGACGGCAGTGCCAGAGGCGACGTCTGTGAGCTGGTACTGTACGATACCGCCATCGATCGGCGCCATCACGACGGACGGCGTAGTTCTCGAAAACCCGACACGCTTTGAACGACACATTCTCATCAGCTCCGAGGTCGGTAAACACCTCGAGCATGGCATCATGTTGGCACACTCTTCATTGCGACTGCTGCTCACGCCAGGCCATGGAAGGGTGATCGTCTCTTCCGGTGGGGTTGTGGCCTTTGTCGAGACGCGGACGACGCCGTCAGCCGTTCCCCAGATCCGTCCGTGCAGTTCGTCTCCTAGCACGAATTGGACTTTTGAGGGTCTGTCGACGCGTACCGGGACACAGTCGGCGATCTCGGTCTACAATCCATTTAAGGTTGAGGCGGTCGTTGATTTCAGCTACTACTCGTCTCAAGGCGTCATCGCGGTGCCCTCTGTCGAGGGACTGATCGTCAAACCGGGGAAGGTTATGACGCTCAACGTCGAGCGCTTCGCCCCGAACGCCGCCGACATCGCGGCGACGGTCACCGCTCGGTCTGGAAGCGTCGTTGCCGTGGCGAGTACCGCTGCGCCAAACACGCAGGAGGTGCTCGGGGATGCCGCACCGTCGACTCAACTCTATTTACCCTACATACCGGTTACTGGCTTAAAGGCACTCGCGCTCCATCTGGTGAATACCTCAGCGGTTGCTGACCCGGTGACGATCTCGTTAGCTGGCTTCGATGGAACGAGTGATGTCGCTGATATGGGAACCATGCATGTGGTGGAGCGGGTGACGATCCCCGCGAATTCGCCATTGACGATCGATCTCACCTCGATAGCGACCGCGACCAGCACCGGTGCGGTTGCAATCAAAGTCGCGGCGCGCATTGCGATCGACGGACTTGGTTCGATCCAGACGTCGAATCCAGCGACGCCATTCTATGAGATCACTCCCGTCTTCTTCCATGCTGCGCGTTGGTGGCTTAGCTGTATTGCGAATCCCCCAACAAATAATCCTGATGTGGTCTCGAGCCGGGCGAGTCTCCTCTCTGTCATCGGTGGTAGTTTGGCTGGCGGTCATCGACAGCGATCGACCTCGACCAATATCCTGAGGCCATCGGTTGGACCAATCGGGTTTACATCGACGACACCATCCCTCTATGAGCTGCACTTCTCACATGTCGTCACCGCAGGGGTGGTTCCGTTCATCGAGGGGTGTGCGACTCTCCCGGCGACATAGTTGCGAAACCGGATTGTCCTTGCCGGGGTTGTCTTCGAACACGTTCTCGTTGGTTTGGACCGCTCACGTGGACGATGCCAGATGTTTGCCAATCACTCGATGGCTGAGAACCCGATCGCCCACAGCTTTTCGTAGCCGATGCGCCCGATGGCCTCGATGATCGCAGGAGGCTCTATTACAAGGTTTGGCTCGGCCTCGAGGAGGGCAAGAGCCATGGCGTTCGGCATTGGATAGGTCCCGCCCTCCTCGGCGACACTGATGAACAGGTCGGTGAGATTGGGTGTCTCGTTGCTGAGTGGACCATGGGCACCCCAGCAGCGTAAAATCACAGTGATGATCGCGATGCGAGAGAGGCGGCGCTGTACGTTGAGGGTGGCGCTCCTGCGGTTCGGGTTGAGCGTAAAAGGCGCTCCGAAGTAGTCGGCTTGTTCGATGGTGACGAGCCCAACACTGTCAACGAGGTAGGCGTTAAGGGCCGCAAGCGTGGGCCCATCCTCCCAGGCGAGGACCGGTGATCCAGAATCGTCAAGCTGGGTTTGGGATTCGAGGAAGGCTTGTGCTTGCTGATAGACGCGGTCATGGTCTCTGGCGATGCGACCTAGTTGCATGTCTCTATGCTAGTTGGGTTTGGTGAGTCTTAAAAAAGTCGCTTGCTCGCTGGTGATATGGGCCACAAGGTTGAAATCTATTGGGGTGGTCAACTTCTGATCAACGAGGGGAGGAGAGCTGGCGCCGACAACGAGGTGGCGAAGCGTCATGCAGAACTCATCGACGAGCCCGCGGTCGAGTAAGTTGCCAAAGAGTGTCGGACCTCCTTCGCAGAGAATCCCTCCTGGATGATCAGGATCGACTCCGAGCAGGTTTGCAAGCCCTTCGCCGTCGATGGAGGGCGGGATTTGGCGATAGTCAAAAGCGGTTTGCTCGCGAGCTGCTTGCGCACTAGCTGGCGCTGCTCTTACCGTAGTCGCTGTGGCCTGGGTCGATGGCGTCGAACTTGGCGCTCGTTGGTTCGAGGCGATGACGATCCGCAAGGGTCTGACCATACCCAAGCGTTGTCTCAGCAGTTCGAGTTCACGGCTGAGTTGTGGTGCTCGATATTTTTCGGTTCTCGCGGTGCCGGCACCAACGAGAATGACCTGCGCGGTTGCGCGCAAGAAGTGAAAAATCTGTCGATCCAGCGGGGTCGAGAGGCCATGTGAGCGCCCTTCAACGGCGATCTTGCCATCAAGGGATACCACCATGTTGATGCGAAGCGCTTGAGGGCTGATGAGCGGATAGAGCTCAAGAAGCTGATCGTAGCTGAGAGGCTCGCGGCCGTCGGCGTGATGGGATATGGTCATCGGGGTTCGCACGATCCATGTTGTGTGGGAATCACTACTAGCGCACCCTAGCAGGTCGCCCTAGGTACAGCAGTCAGAGCAAGGGTCGGGTGCTTGGCTGGTCCACCGCGGCCATAGCATGGTTTACATGGAGAAACTTCTTGGTCACCCGGCAACGGCGCCGACGCAGGACGAGCTCGTCGCGTCGCTTGTTCCACCCAAGAACTTTGCTCATGCCAGCTTCGCCTCCTATCGACCGGATCCAAAGTTCCCGGCACAACAACATGCCAAAGACACCCTGATTGACTTCGTTGACCAGCGCTCGAGGCCAGCTCCGTCCAGGTGGCATCTCCGCCGGGAAGCCAGCACCGACGCACCGATTGGTTGGTATCTTGACGGAGGCTTCGGGGTTGGCAAGACGCATCTGTTGGCCGCCACCTTCCATGCCTGGGAGGGGGTGAAGTACTATGTCTCCTTTTCTGGGTTGACCAGCCTTGTTGGCGCCCTCACTTTTGGCGGCGCTCGCGAGCTGCTTGCGGAGGCGACGCTCGTCGCGATTGACGAGTTCGAACTCGATGATCCCGGTGACACGGTGTTGATTAGCCGCCTCTGCGAGGAGCTTATGGCAGCCGGCTCGAACTTGGTTGTCACCTCGAATACGTTGCCGACACGCCTCGGCGAGGGTCGCTTTGCCGCTCAGGATTTCTTGCGGGAGATTCAAGGGCTCGCCGCTTCGTTTCAGGTTCTCACGATTGAGGGCGGCGATTTTCGGCGACGTGCGTTTCGTTTTGACACGCCGGTTGACGATCCGAAGCCGCTTGGATCCGATGCCGTCACCGTTGCACTTTCGACGCTGTGCGACGAGCTGAGTCGCGTGCACTCAATCCGATACCGTGGCGTGGTTCGTGAACTTGGTGGTGTCGAGATCGTCGATGCCCAGCCAATCAAGAACCAGGTCGACGCGCTGCGACTGTGTAGCCTGGTGGACGTACTCTATGACTTCGGTGTGCCGGTGCGGATCCGGGGTATCAGCTTGGATGAACTTTTCCCGCCGAGCTTCTTGGCCGGTGGGTTCCGACAAAAGTACGGGCGGTGTCTGTCGCGACTCTTCGAACTCGCCACTGTCTCCGAGTTAGCCGAGGGGAATCCTGAAGGTAGCACGAGACCCACCGAGGGGACTCGCCACGATTGAGAAGGTCCCCCCGTGACTGGTGGCCTTGGTTGCGAGGTTTTTGAGTCCATGGCCTTCGTGCGGACCATTATGGATGCCGATACCGTCGTCAGTGGCGATAATGGTCAGGCTGTCTGACACGGTGATGTCGAGACGGACTTCGCTGGCTCGGGCATGTTTGATGATATTGGTCACTAGTTCGCGAATGACGTTGAGGGCGAGCGTCTTGGTCGTATCCGTCAAGATGGTGTCAACTGGTCCCGAGAAGATCACATGATGGGCGAGATTAGCGATGACGCAGAGTCGTGATACCAGGTCGAGGATGGTCGCACGTGGCGAGTCGCCTCGGGTCGCCTCGAGTTCGAAGATGGTGGTTCTGATCTCGGCGATCGCAGCGTCGAGATCGCTGATCGCCTGTTGAACGAAGGTCTGAGCGCGAGAATCTTCGAGGCTTGGAAGCGCTGCTTGGAGTTGGAGGCCCACCGCGAAGAGCCGCTGAACGATATCATCGTGGAGTTCTCGAGCGATACGGGCACGATCATCCTCAACCTGTGCGCGCGAGAGCGCCTGGCGCAGCAGGAGATTGTTGATAACTGCCGCCGCACCAGTCGCCAACGTCTCAAGGATTGCCAGATCGATCTCGTCATAGGATTTGCCATCGAGTCGGTCGGTAACATAGATGTTGCCAAAGACCTGTTCGTTGGTGATGATTGGCACGCCGAGGAACCGATGCATCGGAGGGTGATGGTCCGGGAAGCCGACAGACCTGGGGTCGTCGGCGATGGCGTCGGAGGAGATTGGTGACCTCGAGCTGATCACAGCCCCGAGAAGGCCATGTCCAGATGGGAGTGCACCGATACGATGGCGATCGGCGTCCTCGATGCCCGAGGTGACAAAGTCGAGGAGCCTCTCACGATCTTCGGGATCTAAGACGCCAATTGCTGCGTAGCGAGATCGTGTGAGGTTTCGAGCGTGATCGGCGAGCAGCGACAAGGTCTCGTCCATGTCGAGCTTGCTGACTACGTCAATCAGCGCGGCAAAGATGTCCTTGAGGCGGGGTTCGTTGAGGAGTCGGTCCACCACGACTAGGTTAGTCTCCAAGTATGGGTCTGGCGCGGAGGAGAAAACTGGATGATTTTATTTCAGGAGCACGAACTGCAAGCAGAGGTACCCGACTTCGAACACGGTGGTTTCCGTCCGGCGCGGTTGGTCCATCGGGTCGATCCACTCTTTGGACATGGGACGAGGTTAATTGAGGGCGCCAAGTTGACACCTGGTCCGGTTGAGCTCGGTTCGGTGGTGGAGCGCAGCGGCTTTTGTCCATTCTGTGCCGATACGATCACAGAGGCGACCGCCCCATTTTCGCCAGAAATCGCAAGGAATGGAAGAATCATCGTAGGCAATGCTTGGGTCGTCCCGAACGTGATCGCCTACTCTAGCGTGTCTGCGGTAGGGGTCTACGACGTCAGCCGGCATTTTCTCCCACTCACAGCCATGACGTCAGCGATCGTCTACGACGTCTTGCTCGCGATCGCCCAACACGGCAAGGCGGTTCGCCAACAGAGGCCCGAGTTGATCTACTCGTCGATCAATGCGAATTATCTTCCACCCGCGGGTAGCTCGTTGATCCACCCTCACATCCAATCGTCTCACGATAGCGTACCCCTAGGCGCACAGGCGAAGCTGCTTGCGGCCTCGAAGGAGCATCTATCGACGTATGGGACGCCGTATTTCGAGGAGCTGATCGCGCTTGAAGATGCGCAGAGTCAGCGGATCGTTGCCCATATGGATCCGTTTGCCTGGTTGGTTCCCTTTGCTCCATCCGGATTTTACGAGGCTTGGGCGATTGCGCCATCCATCGGCGATATTGTAGAGTTGAGCGATCCAGATATCTACCAGCTCGCCACCGGCTTGGCCCTGGTGCTTTCGACGTATGAACAGATCGGCGTGCAGTCGTTCAATTTTTCCTTGATCGGGGCAACACCCGAAAGCAAGGAGTTTGGCGCAGGGCTCCTGTTGCGGATCGTCGCGCGTGCCCCAATGGATTCCTATTACCGAAGCGATGTGACCTACTTTGAGCGTCTGTGCCTCGAGTCGATGATCGACTACTCGCCAGAGGAGTGGGCACAGACGCTACGTAGTAACTTCGGAACTACGATGACGGGCTGAGTGTCCACGCTTGATCCACCAGTGCTGGCGCAGTGCTCAATAGAGCATGCAGGGCGTTGATGAGACCAAGCACGCGCTCTGATCGAGCGAGACGGTGGATCGAGAGCAACAATGCAGGTTTCGGTGCGCACTCATGGGCGACTCAGGTGCGAGGCTCCGCATACGGGTCGCCGTTGGGTAGCTTGAGGCCGTAGGCTCAAGGTGGCCGTTGTGTGACTACCGCGGGATCGACGTGTACTTAAATTCGTTGAACTCCGGGTAGTTCGTCATGGTGTCGAGCACGCGGTCGATCGTTGCTCGAGCTACTTTGGCGTCGCCGTTGGGTCGATGCATGACGCGAACGAAAGCCGCCTGGTCATTGACGAAGAAGGTTGGTACGCCAAAGACGTGGTGCTCCTCGACTGAGCCGAGATGAAGGCGCTTGAAGTCGGCCAGAATCCCTTCGGATTCGATCAGATCGCGAACTTTTTCTGGTTCGACGCCGTGGCTCTCGAGAATCGACGCCAGAACCGTCCAATCGGTAATGTCGAGAGCGCGATCATGGCGTGCGGCGAATAACGCTAGGTGAGTGGCTCCGAACCGCTCCGGAAAGAAGCGCTGAACCGTCATCCCCGTCATGACGGCGAGCAGCTCGTTATAGCGGGCAGGGTTTGACCAAACATCGGGCTCGCCCTCCTCGATATGCACCTGGTTGAGCGAGAAGGGGATGAAGTCGACCTGGTAGTCAGCGCCATCCGCCAGGGCCGTAATGAGGTGCTCGTGCATATTACGGGCGAAGGGGCAGCGGTAATCCCAGTTGATTGCGAATTGCATGGTCGTCTCTCCTTATGGTTGCTTTTACAACCAGTCTATGGGCTTCTCGCGAACTCTTGTTCTTTGGCCAAATCCGGCCCTTGCGTCATTGGTTGCGATCGGCCGATAGCGGCCATAGATGTCGGACGAGCTGAGCAAAGGCCAATCCGATGATTGCACCGCCGATGACGTCGGAGGCATGATGGATGCGCACGTGGATCCTTGAGAGTGCGACCAGCGTCGCGAGTGGGTAGAGCGCAAAGCGTTCCCAGGTGCGTCCTGAGAGCAACGATGCCGCTGCGAAGGCTGCGGTGGCGTGGCCGCTTGGAAAGCTTGACGTGCGCGGATATCGGAGATGGTGAGGGTGTTCAAAGGAGGCATCGATCGGACGCCGCCGCGAAAAGAGCGACTTGATACCGATGTTGATGAGAACAGACTCTACCCCAAGGGCGATCCCGGCACGTAACGCGCGTGGGCGTCGGCGTGACGTGATGGCCAGTGCCGACGCGATGAGCTCCCAGATGAGCGAGTGGTCGGCGAGTGTGGAAAGTGAGTAAAAAAGTCGGTTCAGCTGTCGACGTTGCCTGAGAGGCTCGAAGGCGTTATCGATGGCCGTGTCAAAGCGATCGAGTCCGGTCAATCTCGGAGCGTCCTCTCATGTGGAGATGGTCGAAGGTTTGCGTCCTTCGCGCCATCGACCTCGTTGGCTGTGTTGAGAAAGCATGGGCATTGGCACCGATAGGCGCACAAGTTGCAAAGCCTCGATGGTCGAGGACGAAAGTTCCCGGTCTCACACGCCATGCGAACCGCTGACCAGATCGCCGTGGTCTTCCCCTCGACGGCATGAAGTCGGTGTGGCGTCGCATCCGACTCAATTACCATGCGGTCACGCAAATACATGAGCTTCACCCGTTTGGGCATCACGCCGAGCACGCGTTCGACTAAGAGGGCGTAAAATAGCACTCCAGCCAGCTTGTCCTGCTCGTGGGTGTGGTTTGGGGGACGGCCTGTCTTGTAATCTACCACGACAAGATCACCGTTCTCGTCTCGATCCAGGCGGTCGATGACGCCACGGCCTAAGACGTCGCCAATTGGAGCCTCCAACATTAGCTCAGCCCCGAGCACGGTTGTTCTCGTCGGGTCTTCAAGCGTGAAGACGTTGAGCACAAGCTGCTCAACCTCTCGACCGAGGCGGGCTAATGCTGACTCTGGAAGCTCTGCCAAGAATGTTGCGGCATATCCGCTTTGGATGTTTCGGACAAACTCATCATGGACAATGCTTCGAGCTCGAGCAGGCGTTCGGGCTACGGCGGGAACGTCGAAATAGAAGCGCTCCAACGCTCGGTGCGTGAGCACGCCTTTGACGGTCCAGATCGACAGCGGTTGGGGTACCTTGTCGATCACGGAAAGACGGAACGCGTAGGCACAATCCTTGAAGGCAGTGACTTTCGTCGGCGTTAGCGAGCAAGGTAGGGGCAGCTCCATCCTTTCAGGCTAGCACTCCCGCTGGTGGGCTGGCCGGGGTGTTAAGTCCTTCTCAATCGATGTTTGGCCCCAAACCACCAGGTCAATTTGCCTTGGAGGGTGCATAGGAACACGGTAAGAATTTCTGAATTCGCATGTGAGAGGGGATTGCGGAAGCTACGCTAGGGCCCATGAATTCCTTTGTAGACACGTACGTCGTGAGTTATGGATTACTCGCGATCCTCGTGCTGATGACGCTTGAGTCGGCCCTGATACCTATCCCTTCCGAGCTAGTAATGACGCTTGCAGGCGTGCTTGCGGCTTCGGGAAAACTCAGCCTTATCGGCGCCATGGTTGTCGGCATTGTCGGCAACCTCATCGGAAGCGTGGTGCTGTGGGCAATCGGAAGAACCGGTGGGAGAGCGCTGGTTGAGCGCTTCGGTCGATTTGTCTTCGTCAAACCAAAGGATCTTGATCGAGCGGAGCGTTGGTTCCAGCGCCATGGTGAGGCGGCGGTGATCATCTCCCGGCTCCTGCCGGTAGTGCGTTCGGTGATCAGCCTGCCCGCCGGAGTGGCCGAGATGCCGGTTGGTCGCTTCTCGCTTTACACCTTGATCGGTACCGTTCCGTTTGTTGGGCTTTTGACGCTAGCTGGATATTGGCTAGGCGCAAATTACACCGTGCTCGTCAAGATCGTATCGGACCTCGGATATGTTCTGGGCGCGGTCTTAGTGGTGGCCATTGTCGGGTTTATCTGGCTGCGGTACCGTCATCGCACAAATTTAGAGGCAATTGGCGAATGAACAGCTAAACTCAGCGGTTGCGGGAAGTGGCGCAGTTTGGTAGCGCACCTGCTTTGGGAGCAGGGGGTCGCGGGTTCAAATCCCGCCTTCCCGACGGGACTTTGCGTTCCTTTTGCGGGTGTAGCTCAATGGTAGAGCTCCAGCCTTCCAAGCTGGCCATGCGGGTTCGATTCCCGTCACCCGCTCTGTATTCTCCCCTGATGTGGACGATCGGCATGCGCCATCATGGTTGGGACGATAACCCCCTACGGTATCGGTGGGGCTAGGTCGCTAGACTGCTTTTTGATCAACGGTGGTGACAAGCCGATGGCTGCACGCTTCTCTGCGATCGAAACCATGGTGATGGCCGATGCCTTGGTGATTGTCGGTACTTCAGTGGCAGACATAGCAACCAGCAAGAGGGCAATCCTCAACACAGGGCGCTCATGGTTGGGGTACAAAGAAGCACTGGTGTTTCGCGTCGAGGATGAGTGAGGGTTGCATGGAGATTGAATCGATGTCGGAGCTACTCGGAGAGGTAGCGATGGCCCAGGTCGGTGAGGCGAAGGCCACTGCGATAGATAATCATTGGGCTATCGATTCTCAAACCATAGCCACCAGTGATTCGGATGCGGATGCTGGAACAGCAAAAGTCGGTGCAACAACATCCGAGAAGCCTGTCGTTAGCTTCACTGATCTCGAGCAGGAAGAGGCGGACCTCGATCGGCGGTTATCCCGGATCGAGGGCCAGGTGCGTGGTATTCGGCGTATGGTGGCCGAAGGCCGTGACTGCAAGGAACTCTCCATGCAGTTTGCCGCGGTTGCGAAGGCACTTGACCGGGCCGCGATCAATTACTTAACGGCACATCTTGTCTATTGCATTGAGAACCCTGAACAAGCGTTGCAAGATGGGACTTCACTGGAGGAGTTGCGCAGGTTGTTAGGACGACTTCGTTAACACCTTCATGACCTTGAGCCAAGACCTTGTATGCTTTGGTTGCTATGCGCTCATCTGCTGAATTTCATCAAGAGTCCAATTCTGCCATCGTAACGATCGAACTCCGTGACGAGGAGCTTCGCCCGTATCTTGACCAAGCGGTGCGCAGGTTGCGCTCCGAGGTCCGTATTCCGGGATTTCGCAAAGGTCACGTTCCGAACTCAGTGCTTGTAGCCCGACTCGGTCAGGAGACGGTGCGACGTGAGGCCGTTGAAGAGGCGGTTCAAGAACACTACGAGGAAGTCGTTGTCGAAAATGGCCTTGACGTCATTGAGTCTCCGAGTCTTCGCATCGTTGCTGGTGCCGACGAGGGTGACGTGAAGGTTGAACTCGATGTTGCGTTACGCCCGGTCGTCAAGGTCGAAGGTATCGGTGGAATCGAAATCGAATTACCACGCGTCGAGCTGAACGAAGACGATGTTGACGGAGTCATCGACAATCTTCGAGAGCAGATGGCGACGGTCAACGAAGCCGATCGCCCAGCTCGGGATGGTGATCAGGTTACCTTCAACGTCATCACTGTCGATGGCGACGCTGAGGAGGTGGTGACACCCTACCTCACCGCTCGTCTTGGCAAGGGCGAGGTTGCGCCAGAGTTCGAGGCCGCTTTACTTGGTGCCACCGTTGGCCAGAAGGTATCGGTTGCTTCGACCTCGGGTCCGGCGACACCAGTGGTTGCGGATGATGTCGACACAGATGACACCGACTCAGGCAACCAAGAAGATGCACGAGGCGAAGACATAGAGGATGCGAAGGAGGCCGCCTCGACGGTTCTTGAAGTACTTGCCGTTCGAGAGTTGGTGTTGCCCCAACTCGATGAGGAGTTTGTCCGTCAGGTCTCGGAGTTCGCCACCGTCGAGGAGCTACGTTCCGATTTGCGCACGAGCATGACGGCGCGCCGGGTCGCCGAGGCCCGATCGATTTTTGAGAACCAGCTGTACCGGAAGGTTCTGGACCTTGTGCAGCCGAAGACGGTCCCGGAGTCGTTGTTGAACTCAGCGTATCAACAAGAGCTCCACGAGTTTGGTCATGCATTGGATGGGTCGGGGATCTCGCTTCGTCGGTATCTTGACATGAGTCAGATCGATGAGAACATGCTTGCCGGACAGTTGAGCTCTAAGGCTGCCCAGTCGGTCTTATGGGATCTTGCACTGCGAGCGATCGCGATCGACGAAGCGGTCAGTGTCGATCCCGCAGAGGTACAGGCGGAGATTGCGAGGCTCGCGGCCGCTGGGGCACTCGAGCAGCGATCTGGGGGAGTATCGCCCCTCCAGGAGCTGTCGGTGCGCGCGTCGCTCATCAAGCAAAGGGCCTATCGGCGGCTCGCCAATCTCGTCGCGATAAAAGATGTCGATGGCAACGAGGTCACGCTCTCACAGCTCGGGCTTGACCAGCTGATTGAGCAGACGGAAGATGCAGTATCGGCTCATGTCGGCGATGAAGCCGCAGAGCCCGTCGGCGCTCCCGAGGAATAACCGTCGCCGCGCCGCTAGAATGGATGCATTGCTCGCTATCGCGCTTACGTGATACGCAGAGATTGGAGATCGAGAGGTTGCATGCAAGCGTATAATTATTTGGTTCCTACCGTCATTGAGACGTCCTCTCGGGGCGAGCGAGCGTATGACCTTTATTCGCGGCTTTTACGTGAGCGGATTATCGTTCTTGGAACGCCGATCGATGATGCAGTCGCTAACCTTGTCTGTTCACAGATGCTCTATCTTGAGTATGAGGACCCTGATCGGGATATCAACCTCTACATCAACTCGCCAGGCGGCGAGATCACGGGGTTGTTCGCTATTTACGACACGATGCGTTACATTCGCCCTGATGTCTCCACGCTGTGCTTTGGCCAGGCAGCCTCTGCTGCCGCCGTTGTTTTGGCGGCTGGGGCCAAAGGCAAGCGTTACGCTTTGCCACACGCACGGATCCTTTTGCATCAGCCCTACGGTGGCGTTGGTGGGCAGGCGACCGATATCGAACTTCAAGCAAAGGAGATCCTTCGCATGCGTGACCTCTTGAATCAGATGCTGTCGGACGCGACCGGTCAGACGGTTGAGAAGATCGCGCACGACACCGATAGGGATTTTATCCTCGAGGCAGATCAGGCGCTTGAGTATGGAGTCATCGACGAGGTATTTTCCAGTCGAGATGTGGCAGGAGCATAAGAACTCTCTGCGAACTACGTCAATCGTTGCTGCGATTGCGATATGGTAGCGGTAGAGGGCAAGGAGAGGGTTGGCCATGGCGAAAATTGGTGAAGGCCAAGAGATGGTGAAGTGCAGCTTTTGCGGGATGTCCCAAAAGCAGGTGCGCAAGCTGATTGCTGGACCTGGCGTCTATATCTGTGACAAGTGCATCGAGTTGTGCAACGACATCATCTCTGAGGAGCTTGGGGCCAAACCCGAGCCTCAGACGGACGATAAGCTGCCAAAGCCCAAAGAGATCATGGAGTTCTTGAATAACTACGTGATTGGGCAAGAGTCGGCGAAGAAGATACTTTCGGTAGCTGTCTATAACCATTACAAGCGTATCCGCAGTGGCGTCAAGGACGATGTTGAGCTCGCCAAGTCCAACGTGTTGTTGCTAGGGCCGACGGGTTGTGGCAAGACGTTGCTCGCCCAAACCTTGGCCAGGATGCTCAATGTACCGTTTGCCATCGCCGACGCCACGGCGCTGACCGAGGCGGGATACGTCGGTGAAGACGTTGAGAATATCCTTCTCAAGCTCATCCAAGCAGCGGACTTCGACGTCAAGCGTGCGGAGATGGGCATCATCTACATCGATGAGATCGACAAGATCGCTCGCAAGAGTGAAAACCCCTCCATCACGCGCGATGTTTCGGGAGAGGGTGTACAGCAGGCGCTGCTGAAGATTCTCGAAGGAACGGTTGCGTCGGTTCCGCCGCAGGGGGGCCGCAAGCATCCGCATCAAGAGTTCATTCAGATCGATACGACGAACGTCCTCTTTATTTGCGGTGGTGCGTTCGTCGGCCTCGAGGAGATCGTGGCGAGTCGGCTTGGGCGACGTGGCATCGGCTTTGCCGGCGCGATGACGCAGTCTCGGCGTGAGACCGAGGTATTGCGTGAAGTGCAACCTGAGGACTTGCTGAAATTCGGACTTCTGCCCGAATTTATTGGTCGACTGCCGATCATCGGCACCATCGATAACCTCGATCGCCCTGCGTTGATTGAGATTTTGACCGAACCCAAGAATGCCCTTGTCAAGCAGTACAAGAAGGTCCTCGATCTCGACGGTGTGGAGCTTGAGATCACCGATCAAGCCCTGGATGCGATCGCGGACCAAGCGATGCTCCGAGGGACCGGAGCTCGTGGACTCAAGGCCATTCTCGAAGAGGTGCTTCTCGATGTCATGTACGAGGTTCCATCGCGCGACGATGTCACCAAATGTGTGATAGACGAGCAGGTGGTGCTCGAACACGTTGCCCCAACACTGATCCCCTCGGCTCCCGATCAGGATGGGTCAACCACGAGGCAAGCTTCGTAGTTGCGCGGAATCGAGTGGCTCCAGGGCCTGGAGAATTTTGAGCATGACCGTTCGGTAGCCGTCTCGTCGGTCGATGTGGTGCGTCAGGCGTCAGCGGTTGTCGGCGGGACGCTGTCGGGGTTGCGCTTTATTCACGTCGCTGGGACCAACGGCAAGGGTAGCGTCGCTGCCACGGCAGCCGTCTTACTCGGGGATATGGGATTTCGAGTGGGGCTTTTCCGGTCTCCCCACCTATGCCGACTTGAGGAACGGGTCATGATTGACGCGGTCCCCGTCACGCCTGAACGACTCGATGAAGAGCTTTCACAACTCGCCACTTTAACTAACGAGGGGCTCGTAGGGCGTCTGACCCATTTCGAAGCGCTCTTCGTGTCTGCGCTCTCGGTATTTGCGCTCGAAGGCTGTGAGTTTGCCGTCATAGAGACCGGCATGGGGGGTCGAGATGACGCCACCAACATTATCGATGCCGAGGTGGCGGTTATTACCTCGATTGGACACGATCATCTCACAGAGCTTGGTCCGACCCTGTCCGATGTCCTCGAGCACAAGCTCGGAATCGTTCATGGTGGCGCGACGGTATGTCTGGGACCCCTTGAGGCAGCGTTGC
Organism: Ferrimicrobium sp.; assembly: GCA_022690815.1. Lineage (NCBI taxonomy): Bacteria > Bacillati > Actinomycetota > Acidimicrobiia > Acidimicrobiales > Acidimicrobiaceae > Ferrimicrobium > Ferrimicrobium sp. Next base: position 32,313 of record JALCZJ010000011.1, on the reverse strand, counting down.
GGGCGCAAGCCGCCCAACGGTTAGCGCTGAATCCGACGATCTGGATTGATGACCTAGCCTTCGATCGCTTCCCCGGTGTAGGGGGCCAGGAGATTGTCGAGCATGCGCCCCTTGGGGAGCGTTCGTTTTTTGTGCCCCTCTTTGGCGAGGCAAGTGCATGGAATGTGTTGTTGGCCATCTACGCGGTGGAGGCTCTCCTTGGTCGACACCTCGACAGTGAACGTATCGAGGCTGGGCTGGCACGGCTGCATCTGCCTGGCTGCTTCGAGGTACTCCGGGGTGAGCCGATTGTGGTTGTCGACACTGCTCACAATGTGGAGGCGGCACAAGCGTTTGGGTCCGCGTTGCGAGAGGTCTTTGGCATTGAGCATTCGATCGGTGTGGTCTTTGGAATGAGTCATGGACGCGACCCGGAGGCGTTTCTTCGCGGACTTGGCATCGACAAAGTCGATGCGGTGGGTCTCCTGGACTGTGGTGTCGCGACCTCGCTGCTTCGGGATGCCGTCGGGTCGCTGTACCCACGTGCAGTCATTTACGACTTCTCTTCTGAGCTGCGCCCGGTGGGCGAGCTTCTTGGGTTGCTTGGGACTGAGATCGTTCTCGTTACAGGATCGCACCGCGCCTGCGGGACGATTCTTTGTAAAGATCGGCCAACGCTGCTGCTCCAAGCGCCGTGAACGAATAGCCTATACCCCTTGTATGGCTACTACCTTTATCATCTTAAAGCCCGATGCCCTTGAGCGTGGGTTGGTCGGCGAAATCCTTGGTCGTTTTGAGCGACGTGGGCTGCGGTTCCAGTCGTTGGAGCTTCGGCAACTGGAGACCTCACTCGTCGAGCGCCACTATCTCGAGCACAAGGATCGGCCGTTTTACCGTGATCTCGTAACATTCTTGACTCGTGGACCGGTTGTCGTTGGTGTGATTGAGGGCCCGCCCCAAGTTGTGGAGATCGTGAGAGCGATGATGGGTACCACGGACTCTGGTAAAGCTGCACCGGGCACCATCCGTGGAGACCTTGCTATGCTCGTTGATGAGAACTTGATCCATGGCTCTGATTCTTTGGAAGCGGCGGAGCGTGAGATCGGGTTGTTTTTCCCAGAGTTTCGTCAGACGTAAGCGATCTTGCGGTAGTGTGACGATTTTACGGCAATAGGAGGTCCAGTGGCAAAAGGTAGCAGCGGTCTGTTTGGCAGAGATATCGCCGTGGACCTTGGAACGGCAAATACTCTGGTGTACGTCCGTGGTAAGGGTATCGTGTTGAACGAGCCTTCGGTTGTCGCTATCAACATCAAGGATGGGCGCCCGCTCGCGGTCGGAGCAGAGGCGAAGCGGATGATTGGTCGTACGCCGTCCAACATCCAAGCCATTCGTCCGCTCAAGGACGGAGTCATTGCTGACTTCGAGATCTGCGAGAAGATGCTGCGCTATTTCATTCACAAGGTCAGTCAATCCAAGATGGGCAAGCCTCGCATGGTAATCTGCGTGCCAAGCGGTATCACCGGGGTCGAACGACGTGCCGTCCAAGAGGCGGCCGAATACGCGGGCGCCCGCAAGCCGGCCTATATCATCGAGGAACCCATGGCGGCGGCGATTGGAGCTGGTCTTCCGGTCCATGAGCCGGCCGGCAATATGGTGGTCGATATCGGCGGTGGCACCACTGAGGTCGCGGTGATCTCTTTGGGAGGCATCGTCACGTCACGTTCGATTCGCGTCGGTGGCGACGAGATGGATGAAGCAATCATTGCCTACATCAAGAAGCAATATTCGGTTGCCCTCGGCGAGCGCACCTCTGAGTCGATCAAGATGACGCTAGCGTCGGCGTATCCGCTCGAGGAGGAGCTGCGCGCGGAAATCAAGGGCCGCGATCTTGTCACCGGGTTGCCAAAGACCATTTCGGTGACCACCGAGGAGATTCGTGCCGCGATCTCTGAGCCGATCAATGCGATTGTCGATGCCGTCAAGGTCACGCTGGACAACACCCCACCCGAGCTGGCTGCAGACATCATGGACCAGGGCATTGTCTTGACCGGTGGCGGTGCGTTGCTTGCCGGCCTCGACCATCGTTTGCATGACGAGACGGGCATGCCGATTGTGGTTGCGAAGAACCCGCTGCAGTGTGTCGCCCTTGGCTCTGGGCAGTGCCTTGAGGAGTTCGAGGCGCTCAAGCAGGTCCTGATCACCTCCTCACGTTAGGTCGTCCAACGACTTGTCACGGCTACTCGAGCGTCCAAGGGTAACCCTTGTTGTCCTCATTCTGCTGTCAGTATCACTGATCACCATCAACTTCAACGCGACGCGGTTTCACATCGGGTCCTTAAAGGGGGTGGTAGCCGATGTTGTGAATCCAACCCGCTCGGCGCTGGATGATGCTTTCCGTCCGTTGGCAAATAGCTACCACGGGATCGTCAGCTTCCCATCGGATCAGCGCGAGATTGCCAGGCTACGGTCGAAGATTGGAGCTCTTGAGCGTTCTCATTATGAGGACATCGGTGCCGTGAATGCGTTGAACCAACTCTCGAGGTTGACGAATCTGCCGTTTGCAACCACCTTGGGCTCCATCCCTGCCGAGGTAGTGCAGATGACGCCGAGTAACTTACAGCTCACGTTCGTCATCGACCGAGGGTCGGCGCAAGGAGTCAAGGTGGGTAATCCCGTGGTTGGGGATGCTGGATTGGTCGGTCGCGTGGTGCAGGTGACCTCCAGTACTGCCACCGTGCTGATGCTTACCGATCCCTCATCGACGGTGGGTGTCCGTATTCCCAAGTCTGGTCAGGTCGGTGCCGCGGTCGGACAGGGCACTGGCGCTCCACTCTTGATCAATCTGGTCGTTCCGGGAACCCCGGTTCGAAAGGGTGCGGTGCTGGTGACCTCGGGACTCCAAGGTGAACTGTTCCCTCCTGGCCTACCCGCAGTTCGGGTGACCCAGGTGTCGAATCCGTCGGGTGATCTCCAGGAGAGCATTCGGGCGGTTCCGTTGGTCAACTATGGCGAATTGCAGTACGTTGCGGTTCTCAAATGGGTACCGGGTGGTGGCGCATGAGATGGATACGGGCGCTCGGACTCCCGCTTCTCGTCTTTACTGCAGTGGTGGTGCAGCGCTCTGGGGCTGGGGATTTGACCCTGTTAGGGGTACATCCTGACTTTGTTATGTTGATGGTGGCGGCAGTCGGGGTTTACCGTGGCCGCGAAGTTGGTGCCTTAACGGGGTTTTTTGCCGGTCTTGTGGTGGATTCGTTTTTAACTACCCCATTTGGTATCTCGGCGCTAGTGTTGTGTGTCGTGGGTTACCTGGCCGGTGAGATCGAGCGGGTGGGCCCCACCGCTCCGTTGGCTCTCAAGATTCTTATTGTTGGAGCCATTAGTGTCGTTGGAGAGGTGTTGAGTTCGCTCGTATTGTTTCTTCTCGGCATCGGCAACCCCCTTCATGCACGGATGGTCGATGAGGTGATTATCGTTGGCGGTATCAACCTGGTGCTGGCAGTGATCGGCCTTGGGCTGTGCCGGTTGGTCTTTGGACCTCAAGAGCGAACCCCGATGCTCGAACGGAGGTAAGGGTGCCAGAACGGTCAAATAAAGTTTCACTGAGCTTTAGGGCTCGATTGTTGGGCTTAACAGGACTGGCTCTTCTCGGGGGTCTGGTAGCGCGACTCTATGCGCTACAGGTGCTTGAAGCTCCGACCTTCCAACAGGCAGCAGCCCAGAACTCGACTCGAACGGTATCGGTGCCGGCACCTCGCGGTTTGATCCTCTCGAGGGAAGAGAATGTGCTCGCCGGCAACAAAGTGGTCGACGTCTTGGGCCTGTCTGCGTATGAGGCGTCGCTGCATCCAAAGGTTGAAGGTCGTGTTGCGCGACTCTTGGGGATACCGACATCGCAGGTGGCTGCCGACTTGCGCAACTCTGAATACTCGGCCTACGTGCCGACGCCGATAGGATCAAACATCTCACAGGAGACCGCCCTGTACGTTGCTGAGCATGCAAGCCAGTTTCCAGGGGTTACCACAACATTTGAAACCCAGCGGACCTATCCCTATGGCTCGACTGCCGCTCATATACTGGGCTATGTTGGTGCAATCAACCCTCAACAACTTGCCAAACTCGCATCCAAAGGCTATGCACCGGGTGATCAGATTGGTCTCTCCGGCGTTGAGGCAAGTTATCAGAACTACCTCCATGGCACTCCAGGGTTGGAGAAGCTGATCGTTAATTCCTACGGACAGGAGGTGGGGGTTGCATCCAGGACCCGTGCAAAGCCAGGGGGAAACGTGCAGCTCACGATCTCGTTGCCGCTCCAACAATATGTGGACAAATTGCTAGCCCAGCGGGTCAATCATTTCCAAGGAACTTATAACAGCTATTTTGGTCGCTACTCCAACGATGTGACTGGGGCGGCGGTTGTGGAGAACGTGAACGATGGATCGGTGCTCGCCATGGCCTCGTATCCGACCTATCAACCAAGTCAGTGGGTTGGTGGTATCTCCACTGCCAACTATGCGAAGCTAACGGCTCCGAACTCACGAGATCCCCTCTTGAATCGGGCTATTTCGGGGGTCTATACCCCGGGCTCGACCTTTAAGCTGGCGACCTCGTCGGCAGCCTTGCAGGATGGCTTGTTGACTCCGACCACCATCATCGACGACACTGGCCATTTCGTGATTCCCAACTGTACCGGATCATTTTGTAGCCTCCACAATTCGGGCGGGGAGACCTTGGGGCCGATCGATATCAGCACGGCTATCAGCGCTTCCGACGATGTGTTCTTCTACACCTTGGGGTATCGCTTCTACACGCAGCAATCCAAGTTTGGCCCCACTCCGATCCAGAATATGGCTGCAAAGTATGGTTGGGGATCACCGACCGGTATCGCGCTGCCGGGGGAGGCTGCTGGCATGGTGGACTCGCCGGCGTTGCGCAAGAAGTTGCATGCCTTGTATCCGCAGGCATACCCATACGACACCTGGTACGTTGCTGACCAGTTGGAGATGTCCTTTGGTCAGGGACTCACTGAGATCACGCCGCTGCAGATGGCGAATGCCTACGCGACCTTTGCCAACGGTGGAACTCGATATGTACCGAGAATAGCCGAGGGGATTGTGAATGACAATGGAGAGCTGATCAAGCGGTTTGCTCCTAAGGTCGCCACGCATGTGCCGTTGCGCCCGTCGGTTCGTGCGGCCATCCTCGCAGGGTTCGAAGGTGTGATCTCGAATCCACTGGGAACCGCACACGGCATTTTTCTGGGATGGCCAGAGAGCACCTATACGCTTGCCGGTAAGACGGGTACGGCTTCGGTTCACGGTGAGGTGCCCAACGCTTGGTTCGTAGCCTTTGGTCCTGAGCCGCATCCCAAATATGTGGTCGTGGTGGTCATTAAAGAGGGTGGTTTCGGCGACAGCGGAGCTGCCCCGGTCGTGCGGCAGATCTTTCAGTACCTGAAAGACCATCCCGTTGGGGCTCCGACCTATGGTCTCAAGCATCTGGCGGCCGGATCAACGGTGGCACTCAATGCGCCGAGTACCAAGCGGTCTTCGGGTGCCAAGGATTCAGCGGCGAGCAAGAAGAGTGGAACCAGTACCACAAGCACGTCGACTGAAACTTCAGGGTCAGCGACCACACCGCCAACCAAGTCCGGTGTGAGCTCTGGGGGTTGACGTGTTGGCCACCGATCGAGGTCATGCGGTGGACCTCGGGCGTGGCGAGCGAGGCTCCTGGCTTGCCTACTACACTGTCGAGTGAGATGTTGCAGTGCCTGCCTACCCGATTGACGAACAGTGATGCGCTGTTGATCGTCGACGGATGTGGCTTCACCGAGTTGGTGTGCTGTAACGTGCGTTCTACTCCGCGCGATCAACGCCAGTTGCAACGAGGAGCATCGGCTTTGCCTCGACGCCAATTGCACCGCGAGACTCGCGCGAATAATTTTGAAAGGTTTTTACATGGGAGATATCAATCCGGCTGCGTCCGGATCCGACGGGGTAGCGAGCGAACCTAAGCCTGCTACCAGCCAACGATCTACAAATCGGCGTTCGAATACCCGGTCTCGGCAGGCCGCGACGGCACCGGGAGAGGGGGCGGCAACCAAGCCTCGTCGTTCACAGTCCAGGAGACGTCCAGCCAAGCCGCAGCCGGCACCGGTGGAGATGGAGATTCAGGGTCAGGTCGCAGAGACGCTCGACGCAGGAGCCAAGATCAAGCGCCGCTTTGCCCAGCGTGCCCCGCGCGAACGCCACGGGCGTCCGGTGGGCCGGTACCAGATGGTGGTGCATGTCGCCGGCGATGTGACGCAGGTGGCCATCCTGGAGGGGCGAACGCTGATCCAGCACTTTGTCTCACGGGCATCGGATTCGCAGTCCAACATCAGCGGCAATATCTACCTTGGGCGGGTTGCAAACGTGCTCCCTGGCATGGAGGCGGCGTTTGTCGACATCGGCACCAACAAGAACGCGGTTCTCTATCGTGGCGATGTCCGCTACGATCGGGAGGATCTTGAGTCTTTCGACCGCAGTGTTCGCATCGAGCAGCTCCTGAGGCCCAAGCAGGTGGTGATCTGCCAGGTGGTCAAGAATCCGATCGCCCAAAAGGGTGCTCGCCTCACCCAGGAGGTTTCGCTGCCAGGTCGCTTCGCAGTGCTGTTGCCTGGTGGGGGTAGCTTTGGGATCTCAAAGCGACTGCCCGACGATGAGCGGCGCCGACTGCGCCGTATCCTCGACGATGTGGCCCCGGAGGGGTTTGGCGTGATTCTGCGGACGGCGGCTGAGGGCTCCACCAAAGAGGAGCTCAAACGCGATATCGATAGCCTGATGGAGTCGTGGAAGAAGATCGAGGAGATGGGCAAGTCAGCCCACGCGCCAGCGTTACTCTACCGTGAACCACCATCAGCGGTGCGCGTGATCCGGGAGGAGTTCAACCGGGAGTTCCGTGGCATCACCATTGACGATCGTGCTCTCTACGATGAGATCGCGGGTTACGTCGCGGCGATCTCCCCCGAGCTGGCTGATCGTGTCGAGTATTTCGATGCTAGTGCCGAGAAACTGGCTATTTTCGACCATTTTCACGTTCGCGAGCAGTTGCAGAAGGTCCTCGAACACAAGGTCTGGCTACCCTCTGGAGGTTCGATCGTGATCGACCGCACGGAGGCACTTACCGTGATCGACGTGAACACCTCAAGGAACGTCGGCACGGTGTCGCTGGAGGAGACGATTCACAAAAACAACCTCGAGGCGGTCGAGGAGATTGCGCGTCAACTGCGTCTACGTGATATCGGTGGGATCATCGTCATCGATTTTGTGGACATGATCGAGGCCCAGAATCGTGAAGACGTCATGCGAGCGTTTCGAGCGGCGCTGACTCGGGACAAGACCAAGACTCACGTGTACGAGATGTCCCAACTCGGCCTCGTGCAGATGACTCGGCATCGGATTGCAGAGGGGCTCGTCGAGGCGTTGTCCGAAATTTGCCCGACCTGTGGTGGTAGTGGGTATTGTATCGACCCGATGATCGCCCAATAAGTCCTATACTGGTCCCGATATGTATGCAGTTGTTGATGTAGGCTCGAAGCAAGCCAAGGTGTTTGAGGGTAGGACGGTTCTCGTTGAGCGCCTTGATGCGCAAAGCGGTGATGAGGTCACCCTTCGTCCTGTTCTCTTTGTCGACGATGATCGGGTGCTTTCGCGCTCGGATGAGCTTTCACGTGTTGTCGTGCGAGGCGAAATCGTTGAAGAAGTTAAAGGCGTGAAGGTGATCGGTTTCCGGTATAAGTCCAAGGCGAACGAGCGGAAGCATTTTGGTCATCGCCAAAAGTACACCCGCGTGATGATCACGTCGATCGTCGCTGAGTAGCCATGGTGATGGACGCCCATTGAGGTTGAGCGTCATCGTCGCAACTGCTCGATCGGCCCTGACCTAACGACAGGTGGTCAGCCGGTTACTTGCTGTGAGCGAATCATTGTAAGCAGATCCTTGGGCATAGGTAGGTTCGAGCGGCTCAGCGATATCGCTGGGGGAATCAGCATCGGGAGCGAGATCGACATCGCTAGGAATGCGTGTGGCGAGGCGAGCGTGAGCCAAGCCCGCGGTTCGCGCAGGTGCTATTCTCTGTAGTGTTTTAGGAAGTGAGGAACGTATGTCAAAGACTAAGGGTGGCGGTTCGACGAAGAACGGTCGCGATTCTAACGCGCAGCGCCTGGGTGTAAAGGTATACGGCGGCCAGACGGTCCAAGCCGGTTCCATCCTGGTGCGCCAACGTGGCACGAAGTTTTATCCAGGCACCAACGTGGGACGCGGCAGTGACGATACCCTCTTCGCTAAGGACTTCGGGCAGGTCGTCTATGGAGTGCATCGAGGACGCAAGGTGGTGTCGGTGGTGCCTCGTGAGGATGACTCACCCGCAAACTGATTTGTGTGGTCACGCTTGGGGCCTGTCGGTCGCGAGCGTTGTCCTAGCTAGGGGTGTCTCCCGAGATTATCCCAGCTACGATACTCTCTCGAGGCCAACGGTCGGTCATTGACGAGGATAACTCCGCACTGGGCGACGTGGGCGTAAAGCTCGTGACCGCCCTCGGGGTTGATCACAACCTTAAGGTAGGCGGCGGAGCGTGTCTGACGCCAGTCGGGGACGCTAAGGACGGTTGATGGCGCAGCAGACGGCATTGCACTGACAGGGCGTGGTCGCCGCTGTTGGTGGTGATCGGCCAGTCCGGAAGGCGTAGCTTGGAACGCCAAGCCAGAGAAAGACCAGTAAATTGAGAAGGTGGGGTCTTTGACTCCGCCTTTTTTCTGTTTGTGACGAGGTAACGATGGCTGAGTTTGTAGATGCTGCCCAAATCCATGTGAAGGCTGGTAACGGAGGAGCGGGGGCAGTCTCTTTTCGGCGAGAAGCTCACGTGGATCGTGGGGGGCCCGACGGTGGCGACGGTGGCAAGGGTGGCGATGTGATTCTGACGGTCGACCCGCAATTTGCCTCGCTGATCGTATTCCGAGACCAACCCTTTCGACGCGGTGGCGACGGTGCTCATGGCCAGGGTAAGAAGATGCATGGCGCTGGTGGACGTGATCAAGTCGTTGGGGTACCGCTGGGGACGGTGGTACGGGATTTCGATGGAACGTTGGTCGCTGACCTCGCGGAGCCAGGTGCCTCGGTCGTGGTGGCTCGTGGAGGGCGGGGAGGGGCGGGGAACGCTCGCTTTTTGTCGAATCGACGGCGTGCTCCAGGCTTTGCCGAGCAGGGCGAGGTCGGGGAGGAGTACTGGTTTAATCTAGAGCTCAAACTCAAAGCCGACATCTGTCTGATCGGCGAGCCCAATGTCGGCAAATCTTCCCTTATCGCTAATATCTCCCGTGCTCGTCCAAAGATCGCCGATTATGCCTTCACAACGTTAGTGCCGAATCTTGGGGTCGTGCGTCCAACCGATGCGACGGAGTACATCGTCGCTGACATCCCGGGGTTGATCGCGGGTGCAAGCGAGGGGCGCGGGCTGGGACATGCGTTCTTGCGACACGTTGAGCGAGCCGTCGCTTTGGCACTCGTGGTGCCCGCTGATCTGGATGAAGCCCAGATGGCGGAGCAGGTCGCACAGCTTCTTCATGAGTTGACCAACTACCAGGAGTCGCTGGGTGATCGGCCAAGGGTATTGGTTGGCACCAGACTTGATCTTGTTGAAGATGAGGATGAGGCAAGAGCGCGGATGTCACGCGTTGGTGAGCACTTCGCCGTACCGCTGGTTGGCGTCGTTTCCAACGTCGATCGTCGTCACATGGCGTCGGTCATTTACGGTTTCGCCAGGATCGTGGACTCGGCTCGAGCCGCGCAGCCAAGGGCCGTCGAGCGAACGATCTATCGCCCTCGCCCAAATTTTGAGGTTCAGGTGGAACGCACGGGGGATTCCAGTTTTGTAGTGCAAGGACGTGATGCTCTCCACGCCGTTGGGTTGAGCGACCTTGGTCAGGCCGATGCTCTGGCGATTGTTCATACCCGACTCGAGCGGATGGGCGTGTTTCGCATGCTACGGCGTCTGGGATGTCGAGAGGGCGATTTGGTCACAGTCGGTAGCTTTGAGTTCACCTTCGAGGAGGACTGATGCCAATTGGCCGGTTGGTGGTGAAGGTCGGCACGACCTCGCTGACCACCGATTCCGGTGAGTTCCGTACTGATGTCGCCACCGCGTTGGTGCGAGGCATCGACTCGGTGCGCCGTAGTGGGGTAGAGGTCGTCTTGGTGGTCTCGGGGGCGATCGCCCTCGGTGTGCGTCGCCTCGAGATCCCTCGGCCGAGCGAGGCTTCGATGCTCCAGGCGCTGAGCGCCCTTGGACAGATCGAACTGCTTGGCCAGTTGTCCACTCTCTTTGGAGCCCACGACATCCGGATCGGTCAGATACTCCTTGCACCGCAGGACTTCGGTGATCGACGGCAATATTTGCATGCTCGATCAACGCTGAATGCGTTGCTCAGCTTCAACGTCGTTCCGGTGATCAACGAAAATGACGCAATAGCCAATGAGGAGATTCGCTTTGGCGATAACGATCGACTTGCTGCATTGGTTGCACATCTGGTCCATGCCGATCTCTTATTGTTGTTGACCGATCTACCCGGCGTCTACGATGCCGATCCACGCCTTGTTCGGGGTGCGCGTCTCGTGGAACGGCTCGAGGTTGACCAAATTGGAACCGTCCAAGCCGAGGGGTCGATTTCAGGCCGTGGGAGCGGTGGCATGTCCTCGAAGCTGGCCGCTGCCAGCATCGCTGCGCGTTCGGGAGTCACCTGTCTGATCGCATCTGCCGAGACGGAGGCGGTGATCGAGGACGCGGTCATGGGACGTCCATATCCTTCGACGTTGATTCCTGCACTCGGTGTGCGTGAGTCAGCACGACGTCTTTGGATCGCTTATGCCACCGATCCCGAGGGCAGGCTGGTGATCGACGAGGGGGCCCAGCGCGCCTTGCGTTCTGGCACAGCTTCGCTGCTGGCGGTCGGTGTTCGAGAGGTCGAGGGTCGGTTCATGTCTGGTGCGAGCGTGGAGATCGTAACGGCCAACGGGGAGATCTTCGCTCGTGGTCTGAGCCGACTCGATTCTACGGCGATTCTCGGCACTCACTCGATTGTGGTACATCGTGATGATCTGGCCCTCCTGACACCCGTCGTCGCCGACGATGCTTCGGGGCCTCTACGCTGATGAGATGGTCACTCCCCAGGTTGTAGTGGATGAGGGCATCGTCGAGGCCTTAAGGGTGCTTGCTGAGCGCGCACGCCAAGCCCAACGGACGCTGGCGACGAGCACCGGAGCCATGCGACAACGACTCTTGGAGGCGATGGCTGTCGGTATCGAGGCGAATCGTGACGCGATCCTGGCCGCCAACCAGCAAGATCTTGCCGAGGCTAACGCGCTCACCAGTGCCCAGCGTGATCGCCTTACACTGGACGAGTCGCGTCTTGGGGCGATGGCAGCCTCGATTCGATCGGTAGCACACCAACCCGACGTCGTTGGTGCGGTCGTCGATGGTTGGGTGTTGGACAACGGGTTGCGCGTGCGTCGTGTTCGGGTCCCGTTAGGGGTTGTCGGGGTGATCTATGAGAATCGTCCGAATGTCACCTCTGATGCGGCTGCGCTCGCGCTCTATGCCGGTAACGCCATTGTCTTGCGAGGATCTTCGCTCGCAGTGCACTCCAATCGAGCTATCGTCGACGCGCTTCGAGGGGCGATTGGCGAGGTTGGCATGCCCCAGGATCTGGTGGCTATGGTGAGCCAGACGACTCGGGAGAGCGCCATCGCCTTCATGCAGCTCGGCTCCGCTATGGACGTACTGATCCCAAGAGGAGGGCCGGAGCTGATCAACACGGTTCGCACCTATGCCAGTGTTCCCACCATCATCGATGGCGACGGTAACTGCCATGTCTATGTCGATGAGAGCGCTGATCTTGCGATGGCGGTGGCAATTATCGAGAACGCAAAGCTACAACGCCCAGGTGTTTGCAATGCGATGGAGACGTTGCTCATCCATCGCGCGGTCGCCAGGGCCCTCTTACCCCGTTTGGATGTTGCCCTCGCCAACGTTGAACTTCGAGGGGATGAGCAAACGCGAGCGCTTTGTCCGCGAGCCCACGTGGCCACTGAGGACGATTATGCTCGCGAATTCTTAGATCTTATTTTGGCGGTCAGGGTGGTTGACGACCTAGATCAGGCGATCGATCACATCAGACACTTTAGCTCGGGCCACTCTGAGGCTATCATCACCAATAGTTTTGCTCATGCACAGCGCTTTGAGCGAGAGGTCGATGCCGCCAGCGTACTGGTGAATGCCTCCACACGTTTCGTTGATGGAGGTCAACTCGGGATGGGCGCCGAGATCGGCATCAGTACCCAGAAGCTCCATGCCCGTGGTCCGATGGGAGCTGCGCAGCTTACCACCACGAAGATCCTCATCGAAGGAGAGGGCCAGACTCGTCACTAACCTGGAGTGGTGTTGTTCCTACAAAATCAAGACGAGGTCGACCAGGCGCTTAGTCGGGTTGGCTACCTTCCCAGTACCGAGATCACCACCACTGTTTTTCTGGCAACCAAGCTTGAGAAGCCAATTCTGGTGGAGGGACCCGCTGGAACTGGCAAGACCGAGCTAGCGAAGGCACTCGCGAGGGCTTTTGCGTTGGAGATGGTGAGGCTTCAGTGCTACGAAGGTCTTGATGAGTCGCGCGCTCTCTACGAGTGGGACTATCGCAAGCAACTGCTGGCCCTCCAGGGCAGCGCAGATCAAGAGGTCTCATCGATTTTTTCAGCCGACTACTTATTGGAGCGACCGTTGCTCGCGGCCCTTCGGGGTGGTGGCGAAAAGATTCTTCTCATCGACGAGGTGGATCGGCTGGAGGTCGAGACCGAAGCGCTGTTGCTAGAGGTGCTGGCGGAGTTCCAAGTTACCATTCCAGAGTTGGGGACGGTGCAGGCAACGTCTAAGCCGGTGGTCATCTTGACCTCCAATGGCATGCGAGAACTCTCAGAGGCCCTCAAGCGACGGGCACTTTACCTGTACTTGGACTACCCCAGCCAAGAGCGCGAACGCGCCATCGTGAGCGCGGCGCTCCCCGAGATCGATGACGAGTTGGCGGCTCGTCTTGTCGAGGTAGTCGCCCGGCTGCGCTCGATGGATCTGAAGAAGATCCCTTCGATTGCAGAGACGCTCGATTGGGCCCGATCGTTGCTGGCCCTTTCGGTGTCCTCGCTTAATGATGACGTTGTTGCCTCCACGCTACCGATCTTGTTGAAGAACCGTTCGGACATCGAGCGGGCCCTCAAGGAACTGCTTCCTCGGGTTTGAGATGCTGCTAGCGACGCTGCTTGATTTCGTGACCGCCCTACGGGCGGCTGGCGTGAGCGTGAGCCCGTCGTCGGTGATTGATGCCGCAGCGGCCTTGTCGGTCATCGACCTGCTCGATCGCGTGAGCGTGCGTGCGGCGCTTGCGGTTACCCTTATCAAGGACCCGTCGTCGCTAACGATCTTTTATCGTCTCTTCGATGTGTTCTTCGTTGCAGGCGCTCATCAGGATCCATCGGTCGAAGAGGATGAGCTCTTCGATGCGATCCGGGATGCACTCCTGAACGAACGGTGGGATCGACTCAGTGAACTGGTAGGTCAAGCGGTCGATCGATTTGGCGGGGTGTCACCAGAGCGCCCGGTGTCTGGGGTGTACTACGCCTATCGCACGAGTCGTGCGTTGGACTTGGATCGACTGCGCTTTGAATTGCTCGCAGGGCTCGCAACCCAGGCCGAGGGCGAACCGGCGTCGGCCTTCGACGATCCTGACTACCAGGTGAACCGACGCCTTGGCGAACTCGCTGCCACCATCGACCGTGAGGTGCTCGCTCGCATTGTCGAGGCCCGTGGAGCGACCGAGGTCGCAAGGACCCTTGGGCTGCATCTGGCGGAGGACGCAGAGATTATGCATGCCTCACGCGAAGAGCTGCGCGAACTGCGCCGCATCATCACGCCGTTGGCTGTTAAACTGACGGCCAAGCTAGAGCGGCGACATCGCTCCAAGAACGCCGGCCGACTGGATTTTCGGGCGACGATTCGCCACTCGCTTTCGACCGGTGGCGTACCCCTTTCGCCCATCACCCGTGAGGATCGTCCGATGCGGCCAGAGGTCGTCCTGCTTGCCGACGTCTCCGGGTCGGTTGCCTCCTTTGCTCGATTCACGATGCAGCTGTTGTATGCTCTCGCACACGAACTGCGAAAGCTGCGCAGTTTCGCCTTCATTGACGAGATCGATGAGGTGACCGAGCTCCTTGGTGACAACCAAGATATCGAGGCTGCACTCCGCAGTGTTGCTCAGTCGGCCAAAGTGGTGGGGCTCGTCGGGCATTCGGACTACGGAGCCACCTTTCGTCATTTCGATGAGCGCTATGGGAGTTCGATCTCGGCCACGACGACCTTGATCATCTGTGGCGATGCACGGTCTAATTACCATGATCCTGAGCAGCAGCATTTTCGCAGTTTTGCTGAGCGGGCCAGGGCTACTTACTGGTTGAATCCAGAGCCTCGTGGGTATTGGGATACCGGTGACTCGGCGTTAGCCAGTTACGCACCCTGGTGTCGCGCCGTGGTCGAATGCCGAACACTTCGCCAGCTCGAACACTTCGTCGAACAGGTCCTTTAGCAGCTCTGATCGGTATCGATGGCTCCACCAAACTGGTCGGTCACGCCATATTGGACGTAGTGAATGGCTCCGCCGCCAAAGGGTAGGTAGCTAACCCCAGCCGCTCCCTGGCAAACTGCGGTTGGATTCGCACCCGGATCAGGTATCCAGAGTGCAGTGTTGGTGGGCAGTGCTGCGCCGTTAGGGGCTCCAGCGGTGACCTGTGACCATTGGTAGTTGGTCGAGTAGATCCCAACGCTGGAGGCACCGAGCGATTCCAGCGCGGCGATGGAGCCGAGGATGGCATCGTAGTTGCCGGCACCATCGCCTGTCCAACTTCCAGAGGTCTCGACATCAAGCCACCAGGTGTTGTGCACGATGTTTGGAAGGTTGGCTGCGTCGGCATTTACCGTCGCCGTATCAAATCCAAAGATGGCCTGTTGCCATCCGAAGTTGAAGTTGGGCCCCGGTTGCGCACACGAGTGGCCCGCGTTGACGTAGAGTTGACAGCCTTGTGTAACGTCTGGTGCCGTCGCAAAGGCACCGGCGTTTGCAGGTTCGTCATATTGACAGGTAGTTGAGTCCCATCCTGGCAACGAGGTTCCCGTTGTGGTAAGTCCTACATCTTGGGGATCGGTAGCACAACCGCTCGGTACATAGTCGGTGACCGTTGGGTTTGCGTTGGAGGAGCTGGGGCTATCGCCGAGAAAGAGATAGGGTTGGGTGGCGTTGCCAGCGATTTCCAGCGCAGCCATGAGACCTTGAGAGATGCCGTTATTCGCCGTCCCGCATGCAGCACTTGTCGCAGGTTCATAGTCGAAGCTAAACGGATAGCCGTTGGTCTCAACGAACATCAATCCCTGTGGGGAGTTGGGCAGATCCTGACAGTTGTAGTTGGAGACGTCGTAGCCGTGTACCTGGGGGACCATGACCATTGCGACAATGGGTGCCGGTATCCTTTGACCCCCCAGTGAGTTGAGAAATGGGGCCGACCCAAAGTTAAAGACCCCGCCATCGGCAGCTACCATCCAGTACCCGTGACCACCCGGGGTTGAGGTGATGCCAACGACCGGCTTGTTCAGCGGATGGGCACCAGTGAGTCCGGTCAATCCGTCGCTGTAGGTCGAACCATAAAATCCAGCGTTGCCAAAGTCAAAGACGCCGCCATCGGCGGCTACCATCCAGTAGCCCTTGCCATTGGGCGTGGCAGCCATCCCCACGATCGGGGCGTTGAGTGGGTGAGCGCCACTGAGCCCGGTGATGCCATAGGTATAGGTCGAACCATAAAATCCAGCGTTGCCAAAGTCAAAGACGCCGCCATCCTTTCCGACCATCCAGTACCCCTGCCCGCCCGGCGTCGCAGCCATCCCCACGATCGGGGCGGCCAGCGGGTGAGCCCCTCCGAGTCCTGTCAAACCGTCGGTATAGGTCGAGCCGTAGGTGTCAGTTCCAAAACCATAGACCGAACCATCGGCGCCCGCAAGGAGATATCCCGCGTTGGCACTTGCGAGATGCGATGCGGGGAGAGACCGCTGGGTAATGTGAGCATACGACGGGACCACGATGAAGGCCAGTGCGAGAATGATGCTGATGGCAAGAGAGCGCAGGCTCACAATGCGGTCGTGTCTGAACATGGTACCCCCAGGCAGCAATAAAACGACGGTGATTATGTTACCCTCTATCGTCCATCCACACTCTTGTATTAAGGTATTACCTCCAACAAATGTTCAATAAAATATGTCGGAAGCAATAAACGCTGTTCAAGAGGTGGCAGAGTCAGCCGACACTAAGCATGGGAGGTGGTGTATGGGACCGTTGCAACCACAGAATGTTCGGCGACTGTTGGACCGTCGTATGGATGTCTTGATGGCGGGAGATCGACATCTGCTTGGGAGGCTCTTAAGTGTCTCGGGAGGCAAGCATCCGACGATGTGGCTGACCGAGGTGGATGGAGAGCTCAGCGATGTGGTGCTCGCACTTGACGCGGTGCTCGACTGTCAGCTCATCGGGGAGCCAGGCCCAACGATGCGGTTTGCCAGAGCGCCGATCCCTTCGACGCTGGACTCCATCAACTCTCCGGGCTGAAGAAATCGTTGAGGATTGCGGCCGGCACCCACGCCCGAGGGTGTCCCCATGCTGAGAAGATCGCCTGGCTCGAGCGTGAGTATTTGCGAGACGTAGGCGATTGTCTCAGCGATCGAGAAAATCATCTGTGAGCTGCGACCCTGCTGCATGATCTCTCCATCCACGCTTAGGGTCATGGCTAAATCGTTGGCGTCGTCGACCTCGTCACGAGTTACCATGTGCGGACCCACGGGTGTCGTTGCCTCGAAGATCTTGCCCTGAAGGAACTGGCTGGTTCGGTTCTGGTAATCGCGGAACGAGACGTCGTTGACCACGGTGTAACCGGCGACATGGTCGAGTGCTTGTGCCTCAGAGACGTTGCGTGCGGCTTTGCCGATGACCACTCCGATCTCGACCTCCCAGTCCATTGCGTTGGAGATCGAGGGTTTGATGATCGGTGCAAAGGGGTCGGTCAGGGTGAGGGGGTATTTGGCAAACAGCGTTGGGAAGGGGGGGCGATCATGGCGCATCTCAGCCACGTGGTCGGTAAAGTTAAGCCCAAGGCAGATGATCTTGTTCGGGGTTTTGGTGGTCGCGAGGAGGGTGGCGTCCGCTGTCTCGATGCTTTCAAACTCGGTGATGTCGGCGAGCGCCATCACGTCGCCGTCGAAGGCGCGGAGTGCTTCGGAGAGATCACCAAATGGTGTTACTCGATAGTGGCTGTGAAAGTCGATGGCCGCTCGTGGCTCGCCGTTGAAATCGATGGTCGCAAATCGCATGCTCGCTCCTTATCGTTGGTGGTTAGCTACCGTTTTGGTATTGGTCGTCAGGCGGTCTTGATCACTGGGTTGTTCTGGTCACTGGGGCCGTGATCGAGGGGGAATCGATCGTGAAACCCCGAGGAGGAATGGCACATCCCTACCAAGAGGCAACGATGCTGTTGCTGACTAATAATGCTGTTGTAAACTAGGCGATCGCCAGCGATGCCGCCGCCTCGATGGCACTGTCTCTGATGGTTGCTCATGTGCTGTTTGATCTTCTTAAACCCAGTCTATCTGTCACAACCCCGTGGAGGGTGTCGCCGCACCGGCTAGCCTATCGGGGTAGTCCAAGGCGACCAGTAAACGTGGGTGACCAAAGCAAACTAATGACGGGAGCGTATGGTGGCTGACCAGTTGACCGAAGAAGAACTCGATGCCCTTGCCGAGTTTCTTGATGACCCAGAGGCGCCACCGGAGCGCCTGACTCTGACCGCCTTCGATGGTTTTGCAGCCGGCCTCGCGGTCTCACCCCAACAGGTCGAGCAGGCTGAATGGATCGAGCTCGCGCTAGGTGTGATCCGAGAGGATGAGAAGATCGACCCCGCGATTCTTGATGCGATGGCCCGCCATTGTGAGGTGACCCGCGAGGTGATTCACACTCGTCCCGAGGAGTTCCTCCCCATTTTTGACTCAATTGTCGAGGTGGACGGTGACGAAGAGCTTGAGGAGATCTCGCCGGTCGAGTGGTGTGCCGGGTTCCTGTTGGCGACCGATCTGTTCCCGGAGGCGTTTTCCACGCTCGCCGACGACGACGATGCCGTCAATCTCATGCTTCCAATTGTCGTGTTCGGCACCGAGGAGGGGCTTGAGGCTCTCGAAGAGAACCAAGATGGTTTCGCCGAGGAGCTGATCGACTCGATTCAGCCGTCCGTGATCGGTCTCTATCGATACCTTGCACGGGTTCGGGAGACGGATGAGCTTGCCACCGAGGAAGTTGGAGAGCCGGAGGCGTAGCCTTATGTACCGGCTCGCTAATGAGCCCTCGGATCGGGCGGTCTAGGCTGGCGCGCGTCCGGCTGCACTTTGCCTTTAGGAGCCGATCCTCCTTGCGTCATTGCGCTCGCGTGTTGGAGTCATCGTGGACGAATAGTTGATAGTTGACCCAACTGTGTCATCCTCCTGAGCCGTCGCGAGGCGACGAGGTGGGCAGTCTTGTGGTCGGATGCGCCATCGAGCGGCTTATAGGTGCGGGCGGGGAGTACCTTAGACCTGGATTACGCACTCGTTCCTGTGGTAAAGGGTGACTAAGAGCACGACGCGGCTCTACGAGGGGGCGTGATGTGATGGATTTTTCAGCTGGTGGCAGCTTGGGTATTGGACAGGTTGAGCCCGGAGGTCGTGACCCCTGGGATGTTGAGATGTGTGGCGTCGGACCAGAGTCGCTCGAGCTGGTAGAATTCGCGAGCCTCTGTGGAGAAACAATGGACGATGAGCGAGCCGAGGTCAAGCAGAATCCATTCGTCGCTCTCCTGTCCCTCCACGCGGACATGGATGCCAAAGTCGTTTCGCGCGCGATCACGGAGTTCATCAACAACCGAATGCAACAGTCGATTGTTGGTTCCACTCAAAATGAGGAAGTAACTCGCAAAGGTCGAGACCTCGGAGATATCGATTGCGATCACATCGGTGGCTGATTTATCCACCGCCGCTTGGGCAAGGGCAATCGTCAGTTCGAGAGGATCGACGTCGTTGTTAAGTTGTCTTGGCGGTGCCACGGGACCGGGGTAGATCTCGATCCCAAGCTTCTGTCCTGGTCGAAGGTTGTGCTTCACGGTGATTACCAGCCTAGTTGCCAGTGCATCGAAGCTACGCCCTGATGAACGGACACCAAAGCGCCCCGGCATCGACACGTGCTCCCAGCGCGATCGTGTTTCCCTCTCCCGTTACCGGGGTGCGCCGTGGTGAGATCTTGATGGCGATTCAATGCATGCCCGCTTGCGGGGAGGCGATGCTGTCTTCGGGCACACCACCCTCAGATGTTTGGCTGATCCCTAGGCGCTTGGCTGGTCAACGTTGGATCCCAGTGAGGTGCCGTCGAGCAAGGAGAGCTCGATGGTACCAAACTCGCGGGTCAGTGATGCTTCGTTCTCGACCGAACAGTTGGGACAGGGTTGACGGTGTCGTTGAGAACGTAGCACCCTGGAGCCATCGGCTGTCAGGCGAACGATGAATTCGCCTGAAACCGGATCAAGCGTGAACAATTCATAGTGTTCCCAGGCCGATTCGGGCAAAAGCGAATAGGAGCTTGGTAGCGGGTGAGTACGAGGTAGGCGGAGGAATCGCCTTTCCTGTGCCTCGAAAACCCACAAGCTATTGCAAGTCTCGATGGTTTCGTACCGATCATTTGATTCGTGGGTGCGTGCAACCATGCGTAATTTCCAATCTGCAAGGACATTTCAGTCCTGATCGTGTTGGCGATCCTAGGCATGATCATTCTAGTAGCGTCCGCGTAGGTCGCTGTCGGCCCGGTCGTTAGCCGCTTTCATCATCGCGATAAAGCTGATAGGCCTCGATTGCATCGATTGCAGTTTCTGGAAGTAAAAACTGTAACGGTCGATGTCCTCGCACTCGCTCACGGAGATCGGTTGAGGAGATATCCAACCAAGGCATCTCAGCCAGGATAGGTTGCTCGAAATCCAAGATATTGCTAATCGTCGGGTAGCCATAGCGGTTCACAATCACCAGGTTCGCGAGTGTGGAGAGCTCTTCGGCTCGCTCCCAGGTCGGCATCTGTGATGCGGCATCGGCCCCAACGACCAGGAAAAGCTGGTCGTTGGGGCGGAGAGTCTTCAACTCCGAAAGGGTGTCAACCGAGTACGAGAGCCCACCGCGTGCAATCTCGATGTCGCTGGGTTCGAGCCCCGGAATTGGGCGCAACACCTCTGACACGACGAGGAGGCGAAGCTTAGCATCGGTGACGGTGCGGGTTCCCTCCTTTTGCCATGGCTGATTCGCGACGATGAAGAGCACCTCGTCAAGGGCTGCGGCGTGCATGGCGTTCTGGGCTGCCACCAGATGGCCAATATGGATCGGATCAAAGGTACCGCCAAAGACGCCTAGCCGCATGGATAGCACCCTTTGGATTGGCGAGCGTCCTTCGTTCGTTGCATTCTGGCACGCTCCTCGGTCGTGTGGCGTTATTACCTAGCAATCTTATCGGGGGCTCAGGGTGACACGCGAACTGTTCGGAGCTATTGCATCCGTAGACTGACCTTAGGAGGTTGACATGGAGCTGCAGTGGGATCCGTGGGATTGGCAGGACTATGAGATAGCCCAGCAGCCAGCATGGCATAGCCAAGACGAACTCGAGGCCGTTCGACGTGAATTGCGATTGCGGGCCCCGCTCGTCTTTCCTCGAGAGGTCGATGCGCTTCGACGTGCGCTCGCTCGAGCCGCGGTTGGCCGGGCTTTTGTGTTGCAAGCCGGCGACTGTGCGGAGTCATTTCATGATCATGGCGCCGCCTCGATTCGAGCCAAGCTGCGGGTGATTCTCCAGATGGCGGTCGTTTTGACATATTCGTCAGGCGTGTCTGTGGTCAAGATCGGCCGTATCGCAGGCCAATACGCCAAGCCGCGGTCCTCCGAGACGGAGCTGCACCATGGAATTGAAATACCGGTGTTCCGCGGACATATCGTCCACGATGACGACCCATCACTTGAAGCTCGTCGTCCTGACCCACAACGTATGTTGACGGCTTATGACCTATCACGGGCAACCGTTGCGACGATCAAGGCGCTCACCGAAGGGGGCTTCTCTGACCTATCTCGCGCCCATAGCTGGAACCAGGATTTCGTCTCCACATCCCCGGAGGGCGAGCGCTACGCCTCGATAGCCGCTGAGATCGAACGTGCGTTGCACTTCATGGCCGCCTGTGGCATCGATCTTTCCCAGGAAGAGGTCCTGCACCAGATCACCCTCTGGACCTCACATGAGGCGTTGTTGTTGGGCTACGAGGCGGCCCTGACACGCCGGGACCCATCGTCGAATCGGTTCTACGATCTGTCGGCCCACGAGGTGTGGATCGGCGACCGGACTCGTGATCCAAGGGGTGCTCACGTGCGCTTTGCCAGTGGTATCGCCAATCCAGTTGGTGTTAAGGTGGGCCCCACAATGACGAGCGATGAGCTTTTGGCGGTCTGTGGGGCACTTGATCCGGATCGCGAACCCGGAAGGCTGTTGTTGGTGGCGCGGATGGGTCATGAAACGGTGCGCAGTGCGCTCCCGGATCTGGTGAGAGCCGTGCAGACTGCCGGTCATCCGGCGGTATGGATCTGTGATCCGATGCATGGCAACACCTTCGTCTCTGAGGCTGGTTATAAGACGCGCGATTTTGAGGACATCATGGATGAGATCACTGGGTTCTTTGAGGTGCATCACCGTTTGGGAACCTGGCCTGGGGGAATCCACGTTGAGCTGACCGGCGAGGATGTGACGGAGTGTCTCGGCGGTGGCGAAGAGGTGCTTGAAGCTGAATTATCGAGAGCCTATGACACCATCTGTGACCCTCGGCTGAACGCACGGCAGTCGCTGGACCTCGCCTATCGGGTCGCAGAGCTATTGATCCGATAGCGAGCCCAACGGTGTGGTCGCTGACCCCTGGCTGGCTGTGGTGACCGGCACGGCTTCGAGTCGGTCTGTTGCTGTTGTCAACCCGCACCCTTTTGCCACCCACATCATGGTCAGTAGGTCTCGACGTGCAAGCGACCCTCTTCGATGAGCTTGGCCTCTCGCAGATCCCAGTCGTCAATACCTTCGGTCAGGACCGACCGTATGGAGCCCTCCATTCCCTTGACACCGCAAAGGTACAGGTAGGTCGACTCCTGATCAAGGAGTACCTTCAGCTCGGCCAGTCGGTCTCGTAGACCGTCTTGGACGTGACGGGCAGGGATACCTTCTTCGCGGGACAGACAGAGCTCGATCTCGATCAGCGAGCGTTCAAGCTTCATCAACGGCCCAAAGTAGGGGAGCTCGGCTCGCGTTCTTGCCCCGAAGAATAGCCAGAGCTTGCCGGGACCTGCGGGAAGATGACGCCGACGATATTCGGTCATCGCCCGAAACGGGGCTGATCCAGTGCCGGTGCAGATCATGATGAGGTTAGACGCTGGGTCCATCGGCATGAGGAAGGTGTCTCCGAATGGACCGATGAGGCTGACGGTATCGCCTCGCTCTCGATCACACAGGTAGTTCGAGGCAAGGCCAGGCAGGCCATGTCCGTTGTCGATGACGCGTTTGACTGTCAGGGCAAGGTTGTTGTGTCCTGGCCGTTCACCGTCACGCGGTGAGCAGACCGAATACAGCCGTATTGCGGGAGAACGCTGGTCATCGGGATCATGTGGGGGAAGAACACCGACGCTCTGTCCCTCGAGAATGGGGAAGGCATCGCCTCCGAGATCGAGGACGATGTGGTGTACATCGGAGTCGGTCCCGGGAGCTGTGATGCGGTAGTTGCCAACCACGGTGGCAACGATGGGGTTGCGGCGGGTGGCGACGTTGAGGTGTGGGGTGCTAGCGCTCGCGGGCGGAGGTGTCTTTGGTGCGAACTGATGGGCGAGCGCAAGGAGCTCGCCCGCCTCAGAGTCGAGCGTATCTGCCTCTTGCTCTTCGAGGTCATCGACCTCGGCGTCGTTGGCGGGGAGCATGTCCCATTCGAACTGTGCATCGATGGGATGAGGGGTGTTGACGATCCGCCATGAGTCGATCGCCCCGGTCGGGCACGGTCCAAGACAGTCTCCGCATGCGGCACAGATGGCTGGGTCGACGACGTAGTTATCATCGTTGTGAGTGATGGCGTCGATCGGACAGGTCTCCTCGCAGGTGTTGCAACGTATGCAGACCTCGGGATCGATGAGATGTTGGCGAACGAGCCCGGCGGTGGTCATCACCCGTGGAGGCGCACGAACTCGAAGTCTCCTGGCTTGTTGTCGATCGCCACCTTCGGTGGTGCGATCCAACTCGCATAGGATCCTGGCTCGTAGATCGGTTGCATCAGCGAGGTGATGAACGCGCGATCGTCCGAGGAAGGGAGATGGCCCTCGACGATATCATGAAAGGCGACTCCCTTATGAACCTGACCACTTGGATCGATTGGGGCCATTTGGAACTCCCCAACCTGTCGGTGAAAGCCAACGTGGGGGAGGCTGAGCCGATAATCGACCCCGGCCTTCTCGAGGATCTTGTTCCAGCGCTTGACACCATTGGTACAGTCGTTGGCATAGTCGTCGCGGAGACGGGCGTTTAACACGGAGAGGGCAGGCTCGTTGCGATTCACAATGTCGGTCTCTTCGAGTCGAAGTACGGGGTATGTCGAATTCGTCAGACGATGATCGTCGTCGATCTTGTGTTCGTTGAATCGTCCCTTCAGGCCGGCCGCGAACGCATTGGCCGCGTTGGAGGAAGCCTCAGCGCCGAAGAGGTCGAGGCTAACCGAGAAGTGGAAGTTGAGATAACGCTGCAGGGTTGGCAGGTCGATGACGTTGAGGGAGCGAATGCGCTCGACATCGGTAGGGTCATCGATGTGGGCGGCGATCATCGCCGTGGCCGTCGCCTCGATCACGCGTCCGATGCCGCTCTCTCCGACGAACATATGATGGGCCTCTTCGGTCAGCATGAACCGAGTGGTGCGCGCAAGTGGGTCGAAGCCAGATTGGGCGAGCGCCTCGAGCTGGTATTTACCGTCACGGTCGGTGAAGAAGGTGAACATGAAAAATGACAGCCAGTCAGGTGTCTCCTCGTTGAACGCCCCAAGCATGCGGGGTCGATCGTCATCGCCGGAGCGCCTCGTGAGGAGCGCCTCGGCCTCCTCGCGACCATCGCGACCAAAGTAGCGCTGCAGCAGGTACACCATGGCCCAGAGATGCCGACCCTCCTCGACGTTCACTTGAAAGAGGTTGCGAAGGTCGTAGAGCGAAGGTGCCGTCGCTCCGAGGTGCCGCTGTTGCTCGACGCTAGCGGGCTCGGTATCTCCCTGGACGACGAGCAGGCGGCGCAACATAGCTCGGTACTCACCCGGCACCTCCTGCCAGACCGGTTCTCCGAAGTGCTCCCCAAAGCCGATCTTGCGCTCAGGGTCACCTGGTGCCAAGAAGATGCCCCAGCGGTACTCCGGCATCTTGACGTACTGAAACTGCGCCCAACCTTTGGGGTCGACCCCGGTCGCGGTGCGTAGGTAAACCTCGGAGTCGTTAAACCCCATGGGGCCCATCTGGTTCCACCAGTTGAGGTACCCTGGGTGCCACTGTTCGAGCGCCCGCTTAAGACGATCGTCGCTTGCGAGGGCGACGTTGTTGGGAATTTGGGCGTCGTAGTCGATGAGTTCCATTGTGATCAGATCCTTTCTTGTTGGAAGTTTGCCATTTGGCCGGTCCCATACCGGCGTAGCGCTCCTTCGGCGCCGACAGCATTGGGTCGGCTAAAGACCCAGTTCTGCCAGGCACTGAGACGACCGAAGATCTTGGTTGCCATCGTCTCTGGGCCGACGAAGCGTAGGTTGGCCTCCATGGCGGTAAGTGCATCTGGAGAGAACCCATGACGCGCTCCAAGCGCGAGGCGTACCTCGTCGTCCCAATCGAACGCGTCCGGCGTGAAGGTCACCAGCCCGAGCCGCTGTGCAGCGGCTGCATCGAGTTCACTAGTGGTGTGCGTCGAAAGCTGTTCGAGCACACCAGGCTCTCCCCACAAGCGTGAGGCGAGTCGTGAAAGTCCGTTCATCATCGGGAAGGCATCAAAGTTCATCGGGTCCACGACAAGACCGACCGTTCCGTTGTCGAGAAAGAAGGACCGGTCGGCCGCAAACACAAGCTCTGCGAGTGGGCCGGCAAAGCAACTCCCGTCGGCGATCGTGGTGATGATCGATCGCGAGGTCAGATCGAGGCGTGCCAGCGTTCGTCGCCACAGGTCGAGCCCTTCGCGGACGATCCACTGGTCGCGCCAGGCCTCAAGACCTTGGGCATAGCGCTGGGCGATTCTAAGATCTCCTCGGGTCTCAAGCCACAGGGTCCCAAGCGTTGGCTCATTGAATCTGAGGTGACAGATCAGATCGTTGAGCTCGCGAGCGGTGGCGACCAGCCATGAGGCATCGCCTTGTGCGTGGAGCTCCTCGGCTGAGGCGGGGACGGTGGTCGGGCCTTGGATGCTGATATGAGCGGCACCGAGATCCCGGTCGAGGTCGACGTGGATGTGTTGGTAGTCAACGGTGCTTTCGGTGATGTCGCGGTTGATGTCACCAAGGGTGATGCCACCCGGCCCCTGGTGAGGCTTCGCGTTGTACGTGGTGAGCGACTCAAGAAACGACGACAGGCCCGAGCGTGGTACCAGGTGGTCGACTAGATTCCAGTCCAAGGCCCGCTGACCTCGAATACCCTCCTCAAGGGTGCAGAAGTAGTCAGCACGGTCTCGACGAACCGTACGCTTGTCGGTAAGCCTCGTGAGTCCACCGGTACCGGGCAGGACCGCCAAGAGTGCGACCTCGGGAAGTGAGACCGTTGCGGAGCCGTCGTCGACAAGGACGATGGTGTCACAGCTCAACGCCAGTTCGTACCCGCCACCTGCGGCGGTGCCTTCAACGACGGCCACGAAGCGAGCGGGAGCGTCCTCTAAGAACAGCCGTGTTTCGTTGGTGAACTTGCAGAAATTCACCTTGTGATGATGGGTTGCCCCGGCCAACATTGCGATGTTAGCGCCAGCGCAAAAGACGCGAGGTTTACCGGAACGCACAAAAACAGTGGTCACCTCGGGGTAGGTGAGGCGAAGCCGCTCGATGGCGTCGGCGAGTTCGATGTCGACCCCAAGGTCGTAGGAGTTCATTTTCAGCTGATAGCCATCGCCGATGCTCTCATGCTCATCGACATCGAGGGTGAGCTCGGCAATGTGCTCGTCAGTCTTGAGTTTCCAGTGGTGGTATCGGTCCGGGTGTGTCCGAAGATCAATCATCACGCCTCCTTGTCTGCAGTATAGTTTTAGTAGCTCCGAAATGATCTGCAAAATAATACATGTTTGCCCGACGAAGGTCGTCTGATGGTGCAGGTAGCGGAGGTACCGATGAACTTGTGGCCATTAGCAGCGGTGCTCGCCGGAGTCCGTGCTCGTCGTGGGGGCGACAAAGTTGCCAATACGGGCAAGCACCTCCTCGGGGTCTGATAGGTGCGGTGCATGCCCCGCGCCTTGAATGTATGCGATGTCTACCTGTTCGCACTGCGCTGCGATGAGTTCGAGTTGGGCCCTGCTCCCGTAGGGATCCGCATCGCCCTGGAGTGCCAGAATGGGCACCTTGATGTCGGGCAGGCGATCCAGGATTGAGAAGGTTCGAAAACCGGGGTCGAGCCAGACATCATTCCATCCCCAGAATGCAGTGGTGAGGTTGGACCCATGGTATCGAGCAAGTTTCTTCGCCAGATCACCGTGGACGAAGTCGGCCTTGGCTCGACGAATGGCCGTGAGCGTCATCTCTTCAACGATGACGTGAGGGGCAATGGCGATAATACCAGCCAACAACGGATCGTGATGGACGCCAGCGTAGGCCAATGCGATGGTGGCGCCGTCCGAGTGGCCGAGGAGTAGCCGTGGCCCCGGGCAGAGCCTATCGAGGAGACGTGGCAGGGTGTGGTCGGCCTCGCTCAGCATGTAGTCGAGCGGTCGTGGGAGATCGATGGTGTCTGAGCCGCCATAACCGGCCCTCGAATACGCCACGACCCGAAGGCCGAGTCGTTCGGCGAGCCTAGAGCCGAAGTGTTTCCACATCGCCACGCAGCCCAGGCCCTCATGGAGCAACACAACGGTTGGTCCCAAACGTTCGGCTTGGGCTGGGGGAGCCCAGCTGGCGACCTCAAGAATGGTCGGACCGAGTCGTAGGTGCGAGATTGGCGTCACGGGTTGCGAAGCTTGAACCGTTGAATCTTCCCGGTCGCGGTCTTGGGCAGTTCATCGACGAATTCGATCCAGCGAGGGTATTTCCACGGCGCCAGGCTGCCCTTGACGAAGGACTGGAGGTCTTGGATCAATTCGTCGTTGGCGTCGACGCCGGGCCGGACGACCACGTAGGCCTTTGGCTTGATCAACGTATCGACATCACTCCAGGGGACAACTGCCGCCTCGAGTACCGCCGGGTGGGCGATGAGAGCAGACTCAACCTCGAAGGGTGAGACCCAGTTGCCGGAGACCTTCATCATGTCGTCGGCGCGCCCGGCGTAGTAGTAGAAGCCATCGCCGTCACGCAGGTACTTGTCACCGGTGTGCGTCCAGTGCCCCCGGAAGGTCGCTAGCGATTTATCTCGCTGGTTCCAATAACCGTCTGCGGCTGAGTACCCTCGAACCACCAGTTCGCCGATGGTGTCGGCGCCATCGATCGTCGTACCGTCGTCATCGACGAGTTGTGCCTCGTAGCCAGGAACCGGTGTCCCGCTTGATCCATAGCGGATCTGTCCAGGGCGGTTAGCGAGGAAGATATGGAGCATTTCGGTCGACCCTAGGCCATCGATGATTGGGGCACCGGTGAGCTCCTCAAAGCGACGCCCGATCTCGGGAGGGAGGGCCTCCCCAGCTGAGGTGCAGATGCGAAGGCCGGCCTCGCCCAGTTCTTGTGCGCGTGGGCTCGCAAGGAGCGAGGCGAACAGGGTCGGTACTCCGCAAAACACCGATGGGTGATGCTGGGTCAGGAGGTCGATGACCGAATCGGGTGTCGGACGACCATCGAGATATACGGCTCGAGCTCCGACCCCGAAAGGAAAGGTCAGCCCATTGCCGAGTCCGTAGGCGAAGAATAGCTTGGCTGCCGAGAACACGGTGTCGTCCGCGCGCAAGCCAAGCACGCGCTTTGCAAAGCATTCGATCGTAACGGCGACGTTTCGATGGAGATGGCGAACCCCCTTTGGACGTCCGGTGGAGCCAGACGAGTAGAGCCAGAAGGCTACCTCGTCGGAGACGGTGTCTGCGGGCGACTCGTAGGTCCCGCATGCCAGAATCTGGCTCCCGATTCCTGGTCCGTTCAGGCCGTTGTCGTGCTCGATCCACTTCACTCGCGATGATGTGCTCGCAGCGCCTTTGATCTTGTCGGCCTCTGAGGCTGAGGTGATGATGGCTTTGACACGGGAGTCTTCGATAATGTAGCGAAAGTCCTCCTCTGCGAGGAGGGGATTGAGTGGTATGGGGACGATGCCAGCGCGGATGGCACCGAGAAAAAGGGCAGGAAACACTACCGTGTCGCCGATCACCATGAGGAGTCGATCTTCGGGCTCGAGCCCGTTTTGACGAAGCGCCGTGGCGGCTCGCAGGACAAGATCGTTAAGGTCGCCGTAGGTGTAGGATCCAGATTGGTCAGTGATCGCGGTGGTCGAATCGGTCCGATGCCGATCAAGCAGGTAGTCGGCGATGTTAAACGCCTTTGGGATCGTAACGAGCCAATCCTCGATCGTTGTGCTTTGTTCGCCTTGCGTCTGCATCGTCATCCCCCTTTGTTGTCAGTACACGTTTGCGGGCCCACTGGGAGCCACATCATGTTCGTGTCTCACTGTTTCCTGCTGTGAGCATCACACCCACCGGCATGTTACGGCACAACTTGCACAATAATGCCAACCACTCGCAGAAACTCCGGCGTATGCCTGCATTATCGTGCAGCTTTTGGGGCCCTCCCAGCGATAGACGGTACCACAATGGATTCCGGGCGCCGACGGCCTATGGCTCTGAGATCTTGAGACCGTCCCTGATCTCTGAGTTGACGGTCTCCGACTCGGGGATGGTTGGTGACTCACTGGTGCTGAGACAATAATCCTTGCCGAGGTGGTTCGCGAGTAGCGATATGAGCTGGGTTAAGGAAGCCGCGACGCTTTGGTGAGATGTTGATAGATGGAGGTGGGCCAATTCATACAGAGGTGTGCGCTCGGCGAGAATCGCCCGCAGCTCATCCATGGCACGGGTATTGCCATGCATCGGTCTCAGATCGCCCTGGTCAACCACACGTTGCATGTGCTCTTCCGGGGAGGTGGAGAGCCAGACGGTGCTAAGGTGACGGCGCAACAGGGTGTAGGCAGGTTGATTCGTTACCAGGCCCCCACCGATCTCCAACACCAGTTGCTTTGTCCCGGCGTTGATGAGTTGCTCAAGCGACTCCAGCTCGAGACGACGGAACGCGGCATCACCTCCAAGGGAGAAGAGCTCATCGAGTGGCATCTGTGTTCGTTGGGTGATGAGCTCGGTCAAGCGGAGAAAGCGCCATCCGAGCCGATCAGCTAGCAATACGCCGAGCGTGGTCTTTCCGGCTCCGCGGAGTCCGACCAACGCTACACCGTCGCGGTTGGTCGCGACCAGACGCTGGAGTCGACCGATGAGGTCTTCCGCTTCATTTGGGGTCACCAGTGTTATTAGGTCAAGCAGTGCCAGCACGCTCGTGTTGAGTGCGCGTGCGAGGCGGGTGAGAACCGTCAAGGAGGGGTTGGCGGCACCGGCTTCAAGCTGGGCCAGGTAGCGTTCGGAGAGTTCGGCTCGCTGTGCAAGCTCAAGTCGCGACAGGCCCAACAGGCTGCGCTCACGACGGAGGTTTCTGGCAAGCTGGTCCACGATTTGTGCGTAATCTGATGACGGTGTATTAGGCTGCGTTGGATCCGCAAAACTGGTGAGCGACACCTTCGGTTTGCCGGAGCGTCCAGCGTAGTCATTGGGTGAAGCATGCCTATTCACTGCTTTTACGATAGCGGGTACGTCATGGTTGCTTCTCATTCTGGCTCGACACGATAGGGTGGGGATTAACCGGCCGACGAGAGGGTCGATCGTGTGCGCAACCGCAAGATCGTGACGTAGACGACGAATGCGGTGAAGACGAGGACCACTGGCACTAAAACGGTCGTCATCATGAGGCGATAGGTGGTGGCTGCCGCAATGAGGCCGAGGACCGGTGGTGCTACGATGCCGATAAGGTTACTCGATCCCATGAGCAGCGAGTTCGCGCGAGGTAGTTCCTCTGGAGGCAGCGAGCTTGAGAGGGCCGACAGTGCTAACGGGAAGATAGCACCGTGGGGCAGGCCGAGGATGATCATCCCAACCAAAAAGAGAACGAAGGAGTGGCCGGCGATGATGAAGGAGAGGCCGACGATGGTAAACAATCCTGCAACGGCATACGCTAATCCTTTACGCGGAACCGGTGACCGCCAGGCGACGAGACCCCTGCAGCTCAACGAGAGGACGAAGAAGACGGTGAAGGCGAGCTGTGCCTGTGCAGCGGTCGCTCGATCTGTGACCCGGGCCACCTCTGCTCCGAACACCGTGAGCGCAGCAAAGGGAACGGCATACATCAGCTGGGCAAAAAGGGCTTTCACGACCTCTGGTGTTTTGAGTAGGCGAATGCGCTCGGAGTTCAGTTGGTGATCGGCTGGTGGTTTGTTAGTTGCCGCAGCCTTGGCTGAGAGAGCCATTGCTTCTCGTCGTCGTGACACCATGATGACAAGAGCCAGTAGGGGTAGTGCCGTGAAGGCGATAAATGGCCAACGTACATCTTGATGGGTTGCATCAAGTAGGCCCGCTTCTAAGAGTGGGCCTACAGCGAGCGACATACTCAAGACCAGCGTGTAGATGGCGAGGATCCGTTGTGGGTTGGCCGCACTCTCGCCAGCTGCGAGCTGGACGGAGCCGGCCAACCCCGGCATTCCGAGGCCGCCAGCTACACCCAGGAGGATAGTGGCAAAGGCGGTGAGATAGATGGAGTGACTGACGCCAATGATGACAAGGCTGATTGCCAGGGCAATTAGCGAGTACAACACTGCCCGTTCGAGGTGGGCCGGTTTGAGCCGAGCGCTGATGGAGAGTGTTACGAGTACAAGTATGATGCCCGAAAGGGCAGAGACAATTCCGATGACGCCGGCACCGTAGCCAAGGTCCTCTTTGATAATGAGGGCAAGGGTGGTGAGCGCCATATTCTGGGCGCCCCGATAGAAGCCTGCGACGGTATAGAGTCCGAAGACGGTATGAGGAAACGATCGAAGCCGCGACCGTTGCTGCATGCTAGTCACCCTCTACCTCCACGTCGGAAAGCGAGAGTTGGATCGTGGAGGAGTACTGTTGTAATGATCAAGTACTCTAGTCGGTGGTCTTTGCTGATTGCCGTCTGTGGTGCTCGCGGCTTTACACTGGACTGGTGGCCCCTGTAGCTCAGCGGATAGAGCAGCTGCCTTCTAAGCAGTCGGTCGTAGGTTCGAGTCCTACCGGGGGCGCTGGTTGGATGCCATACGTTCCTGCCGCCACACAGACTGTGACACGGAAGGCAGGGTCAAACCCAGCTCTACGGGTAACAGCGACATGCGCGGCAAGCATCACTTCGCATCAGGGACACTCAAAAACGTATGGCGCTTCAAGATCTACCAAGCTGAATGCGAGAGCGCTCCCGCTTTCCGCGCCAGGTCTCAATAAGGTGATCCTCAACGAAGGGTTGGACAAGCTGTGAGAGCTAGTCCATACAAGATGTCCGACAACGTAGGAACTGTCGTCACCATCCCTGTCCATGACGTGTCACGTATATGAGATAACCACACCGAAACAGAGTAAGAGCCAGGCGCTGTTTCGGTATCAGTACACCGATGGGTAGCTGGACTGATAGCGCTGACTTCGACGCAGCCTGTGTGTTAGCTTGATGATCTCGGCGATCTCGTCATCTTGAGTGGGTCCTTGGAACCCCTGACCTTGGGGCGTCACCGAGCGATCTTACTCCAACAAGGGCGAATCTCTTGACCCACTTTGAGACCATGAAGCAAGAGACATCCAGCTCATCAGCGATATCTCGTAGCCTGACGCCTTCGTTGGCCAAGAGGGCTATCTTTGCTCGCACAACTT
>JALCZJ010000010.1 GCA_022690815.1 Ferrimicrobium sp. | reverse complement strand
ACGGTACATGCGCATGTCGCAGGTTCCGACATTCAAACAGTCAACGCGGCCTCCAGGCGCCAAACATGTCCTGATCCAACGTGTGGGTATGTCCATAGGGACAACCGACACGGGGATGTGTTGCACTTGTCAATCCTTCGTGGGATTGCAACTGGCAAGGCGATGTGGATCACGTAGCCTCCATGACATCACATCAAGGACCAAAGATCGCCAGATCGACCGGTTCACTCCCGATACGCAAGTGAAGAAGATCCTTGACGAGAGGTTCTACGCCGAATGGAAAGCCGCAGTATCCAATTGGATGCTATGGCTACCGCTCACGGCAGGACTCCAGGCATGCCACGACAACGAAAGTTGGAGGTGGTCAAGCATCGACTTGGGCTCGTTCTGTCCCTGTGGAGAGGGCAGAACACTCACAGGCGGCTGGAGAGCGAACACACAAGAGGTGCAGATAAATGTAGATGTATTTTGGAGCGGATAGCGCCCACTCACGTACGTTCATTACGTCTTGTACCAGCACGCTGACGCGACCACTGTTGCGACCCAACCGCACCGACTCCAAAACCTTTAACAGGCACGGCCTCTCGTGCCGCCGGAGGTGGTTGGCCAGGAGATGTCAGCTGGCAGGCTTGGCGGTGCTGGACGACTTAGGATAAGCGGCGATCGAGACCACTGCGCCGACGAGACAGGCTCCGCCAAATAGCAAAAGACCGGCACCAGGGCCCCCAATGCTGGCGAGAATGGCATAGCCAGTGACCCCGATGATACCACCCAATCGGCCGGCAGCCTGAGAGAGCCCCTGACTGGAGCCACGGATCTCGGGGGCCGCGAACTCCGACGGAGAGATCACAGTGGTCTTGTCCGGTCCCGCCGCTCCAAAAAAGTAGCTCAGCCCGATCAGCGCGCCGATGGCCAGCGCATCGAGATGGAGCCCGTCAAGCAGGGCGAAGCCGAGGAAACACAAGGGCAACGCCCGCCCGAGGAATCCCACGACCTGGAGTCGTCTCCGGCTGACGCGGTCGATGAGGATCACAGCCACCAGTGATGCTGGTATCGTGATCGCCTTGACAAAGGCGGCATCGTAGGCCCCCGAACTCGCGGACGTCGCGAGCACGGCCACCAAGAGTAGCGGCAACACCAGCCCGATACCCTGGTCGGTGATCTGGTACAGGAGTGTCGCCAACGCCTGAGCACCAAGGCGCTCGTTTCTAATCGCCTGCGATGCCCGGCGCAGGAGTTGGCGCAGGCTCAATGGTTCAAGGCCACTCCAACTCGGAGCTTCAATGAGCCGGCGGCGAAAAACAAAGAGTGGCAGTGCCAAGATCACGGGTGATCCAAGCAGTATCCGCCAACCGAGCACACCAGCATGGGCCAGGATCAGCCCTCCGACACCATAGGCCGCAAGGGTACCGAAGTTCGCTCCAAAGAGGATCCAGGCCATCGCTCGTCCATTCGAGTGCGTCGTAGCCCAGTCGGCGACAAAGGGGAAAACGACGGCAAAGTCGATCCCCACCGCCAGTCCGGTCGCCAATCGTGTGCCAGCGAGCACACCGAAGTCTGGTGCGACCGCTGCCAGGATCGCTGAGGCCATAAAGAGTGCGACATCGCCGACGATAATGGCTCGACGGCCAAGTCGATCCGCAAGAAAACCAGCGGCGAGGGAGCCGATCAGCATTCCCACCAGGGTGGCGGTACCGAGCGAGGTGACGATACCCGTTGAGAGATGCCACTGATGGCGAATCGGAGCAAAAGCGACTGAGATCGCGGCCAAATCGTAGCTACCAAGCATGATACCGGCCCCCGCAATCGGGATCGCCCTTCGCGCCTTCATTGATGAGCTCATTAATCTAAGGTTAGCCTAAGCGAAGGACAACCACAACTCCGTCCACGCTGACAATGCGGCGCTCGTCGGTCTCGTTGCCACCCGGCGTCACGAATTGTCGTCCACATTGACCAGTGCAGCGTCACGGATTGCGCTTGTCAGAGTCGAGACTCCTAACCGCATTCGACAGCGTCCAATTCGGGGCC
This sequence comes from Ferrimicrobium sp., assembly GCA_022690815.1. NCBI lineage: Bacteria > Bacillati > Actinomycetota > Acidimicrobiia > Acidimicrobiales > Acidimicrobiaceae > Ferrimicrobium > Ferrimicrobium sp. The sequence goes on along the minus strand of JALCZJ010000010.1, from coordinate 80,767 downwards.
ACCTTAGTAGAGGTGGCCGTATCTCAAGTCTTAGCATCCGGAGTCCGATTTATCTGGAGACAGGGCATCTGGAGACATCGTCATCGTGGACAACACCTGGGCCACCGTGACGGAGAACTCCGTGTAGAAGTCAGCCGATGCCCTACGCTGAGCCTGTCGATGCAGCGGATGGGCAGCCCAGTGTCGTTGCGCATGTACGTCAGCAAAAACTGCGATCGAGCAACGCTCACCGTCATCGCTTGCGAAGGTCTTAAAGTCTCGAAAGCCCTCTTGACGATGTGCCAGCGACTCAAGCTGATCGGCAAGTTTTGCATAACCAGCAGGATCCTCTTTGAGGCGCGACCGAAACACGGTTACGATCTCGCCGGCGCTATCGTCTGGCGCTTGTGAAAACGGATCGAAACGTGGATCTTCCATCCAGGTATGTTCGATCTGGCGAGCGACATCTCGCGCGGCCGCGCGATCGAGGAGATGCGCCACCAGGGCGAGTGTCATGTCGATGCCCGCCGAGACTCCAGACGAGGTCCACCGGTTGCCGTCGACGACCCATCGCGCGCTCTCAACCCAGGTTACTGCGCTCGACTGTTGCTTGACCCAAGCAAAAGCCCGCTTATTGGAGGTGGCGGCAGTGCCATCGAGGAGCCCCGCTCGAGCCAGCAGGGCTGCACCCGTACAGACCGAGGAGACGATGGTCGATCGTTCGCCAATGCCAGCCAACCAATCGACAAAGTCGCGATCATCCACGAGTGCGCGCGTGCCCTGACCGCCAGGCACCATGAGGATGTCGAAACCCGATTGAACCGTGTAGCCAAGATCTGCAACCAACGACACGCCTTGGGCGCTCGGCACCGGACCCGGCGTGGGGCCGAGCAGCGTCGTCACAAAATGTAGCGGAAGTTGACCTAGCACCTCAAGTGGCCCGGCCACATCGAGGAGCTCAAATCCGTTGAAGAGAACCATTCCAACACGAGCCATGACACCAGGCATCATCGCCTGCGACATCACATCATTGGGCGAGGCACCCATCTGATTACCCCCGTATTCCCCGTTTGCCATGATTGCTCCATTCATCGCAGCTACACCACCAAGAAGACGCCATCTTGATGCTACTTGTCCCCCGTGGACGCTGCTCGACCGAGAGGCTTTGCCCCGGGATCTTGGTTCTCCCAAGGTGATACGCGTCGACGCCACTACCGCGTCACTGCAGTCCACTTTATATGCTATAGTACTATAACACTAGATATTTAGATAGTATTTGGCTACAGCAAGAGAGGAGGATCATGTCTGATCGAACGCCCGATCATCCGCACGTGAGCTTCCTCATCGACCGCTCGACCGGCGTTCCCGCCTACCGTCAGATCGTCGACCAGGTGCTTGCGGCGCTGCGCCTTGGACTTCTGGGGGTCGGAGATCAGCTACCACCGGTTACCGAAGTGGTGAGGACCGCCAGTATCAACGTCAACACCGCCCTCAAGGCCTATGACGTTCTTGAGGCCCAGGGCATCACTTTGGCCAAGCAAGGAATTGGTACCCTGATCATATTTAACCCCTTTACCGGGAACGAAGCAGCCCACCAAGCGCTCGCCACGCGTCTAGATGTTGCCATCGCCGAAGGGGTCGCCGACGGCCTCAGCCAGGACGATATTCGCATCGCATTGGCCGGGGCGCTTGAGCGCCATAACCAGCTGAGGAGGAGTCATGACAAATCCATGCCTTGAAGTTCACAATCTGTCGCATCGAACCCGCCAGAACACTGGTTTGCATCGACTCCGACGACGGGAGATTTTACACGAGCTCAGCTGCACGATCGGGACCAACCGCGTCGTCGGCCTCGTCGGCGAGATTGGAGCCGGCAAGACGACACTATTGCACTGCTTGGCTGGCCTGCGACCGGTGACCCAGGGCAAGGTGACCCTGGACGGAGCACCGCTTCGTCGTGGTGATATCGCCCTGGTCGACCAACAAGCATCACTACCCAGTCGACTGAGCATCGCCGAGTTAGGTGAACTGGGGCGTGGCTACAACACAACCTTCGATTACGCCTCCTATGAAGGTCTCATCGATGCGTTCGATCTCCCTCGCGACTCAACGATCAAAAGAGCCTCCGAAGGGCAGCGCAAGGTCACCGCCATTGCGGCTGCCCTCGCACGCCATCCCCGGCTTCTGCTACTAGACGAGCCACTCGCTGCACTCGATCCGATGTCAAGGCGACAGATCATGGGTGAGGTGCTTGCACAAGCCGCCGAGCATCAGACCATGGTCATCATCTCTTCCCATCTCGTCGTCGATATTGAACGCGACTGCGACTGGCTCCTCATTCTCGACGGTGGTCGCCTAATCGTCTCGGAGGCCATTGACGACCTGGTTAGGCGCCACGCCTATGTGGCGGGCCCCCCACCAACCGGCTCCACCCTCGTTATGGGAGGAACGACACGGTCGATGGTCCGTTTTGACGCTCCAACCGACAGCACCGATGAGCATCCAGGCCTTGAAGAGATCGTCATCGGCTATCTCCAAACTGGGCACAGCCTTCGGTCATACGACAAGCAGGCAACCCGGCTGCCAGTCAGCAACAAAGTCAGTCACAAAGGAGTGCAACCATGATCCTTGTCACCGATCCGGCTACCAATTCGCGACGACCCAGGCTCACCAAAGTCATACGCACAAGCCTTCGATACGAATCGAGCATACTCCGACTCTTCGTCATCACACTCGGGGTGCTGCTCGCCTTTTGGATCTTCGCCTGGATCGAGTTGCATGGCTACCCAGCATCCACGCTCAAGTCACCCACCACCGTGCAATCTCGTGTCACCGGGGTTGCCTCGGCTATCGTCATCGTCGCACCGCTGGTGATCCCAATCGGCTCACTTGGGCCCCGCATCGCCGATGCCTTTGATGCCAGATTCGGATCGTATCTCTTTACGCAGGGGATATCCAGGCGTCGATGGCTCGTCGTGGAGTTCATCATCGCCTCAGTGATGACGACGGTCCTGGCCATCGTCTCGGCCTGCGGGCTCAGGTTTATCGTCGCTCCTCACGCCGGCAACATCGGGCTGCCAGACTGGGGGCAGTTCTTTGCGGTTGGGCCGTCGGTCATTGGCATCGGTCTCGCGGTCACGGCTGTCGTCACACTTCTTGCACTCTGCGCCAAGGCACCGACGGTTACCCAGCTCCTCGGGGTGATCGCCTTCGTCACCATCCTCTTCTTCGGGAGCTTTCTATACCCTCGGCTCTTGACACCTGACCAGGTTTCAGGCCCGTACGTGATCACCGGTCAAGCAGCGCTGCGCGCAGATGGTTTCACCAACGCATCACCAGGCAAGGCAGCCAACGTCGTTGCCTTCAATAACGTGGCCACACCCACCAACGCCGACGTGGTGTTTCAGACGTACGCCCAACATCACCATCCGATCAACTTTCTCACCCTCATCAAGATCGAGACCCGTTGCGCTCTACCCGATGGAAGACTCAACCTCAGCCGACCCGTGGCGGCCTGCCGCGAGCTCAGGTCTATCACGACGACCATCGGATATCAACCCGCGAGTCGCTTCGATCCACTCGAGTGGCTGATGACGCTCATCCTCACCGGGTTGGCCCTCATCTTCGCCGTACTCAGCTACACCATCATCGACCGTCAAAGCATTTAGCCGTAAACAGTTCTCTCCTGCGAATTGCCAACTCACCCATGTCCGCCACCGACGGCGTCACAAGGCTTGCAACCTCTTTTGGGTAAAGCCCTACTGGCACCATCGACGCAAGACGACTAGCGTCTAGTTCATGACCATCAATGATCGCCTCACAGAACTCGGCATCGAGCTCACACCAGCGCCAGGAGCGAAGGGTTCGTATCGCCCCACCCTCGTCGTCGACTCCTTTGTCTACGTCTCTGGCACCCTGCCGTTGGTCGGGGATACGATCCCAAAGACAGGTATCGTTGGCCAGCAGGTTACGATTCCTGAGGCCCAGGAGGCGGCTCGCCAATGCATGATCAACATGTTCTCACGGCTGGCAACCGACCTGGGTGATCTTGAGCGTATCCAACAGTGGGTCAAGTTGACCGGCTTCGTGGCGAGTACCCCCGAGTTCACCGACCAGCCAACGGTGATGAACGCCGCCTCAGGCCTGGTCGTCGAGGTCTTCGGTGACCGGGGGCGACACACAAGATCAGCGGTCGGTGTCTCTGCGCTACCCCTCGGCACTCCCGTCGAGATCGAGGCTATTATCCGCCTGCAGTCGTAGGCGAGCGCTCCAGCTGCCAAGGAGCAACCCACCAAAGACGATGGCGACGCCAGCTACCGACGCTAACGTCACCGACCGAGTCGCAAGGATCGCCTCTCCAATCAAGGATCCAATCGGGATCATGGAGACGAAAAGGCCTGCGCGAGCGACGCCAAGGGTCCCAAGGCCGCGGTACCACAGCACAAACGAGACCGCCGACACGGTGAGCCCTAGATAGAGGATGGCCTCGACTTCGACCGTCGTTGGTGCTGGAATACCGCCACCGACCACAGTAGCAGCGCCAAGCATGACGACCCCTGCGATCGCGGTGCTCGCAAACGCCGTCGGTATCGCCCCGAACCTCCTCACCAAGCCCACCGACAGGAGCGAGAAGCCGGCATCGGAGAACATGGCGATCACGGCAAAAAGGAGCCCTTTGCCTCCGAGGGAGCCGACATCGTTAACGAGCAACGAACCGATCGTCACAATTATGGCGGCAATGACCACCAGACGCTCCGGGCGCCGACGCTCGGCGATGGCGCCAACGATGGCGAGGACGATCGGCACGCAGCCGATGATGACGCCGACGCCGGCCACCGACGCGTCGCTGAGGGCCTCGACCGAGGCGACCGAGAACAGAGCAAGGCCAATACCTGCCAGCGCACACAGCGCGAGGATGTCACGCAGGTTCGGCCACACGATGGGCCGGACCCGCCCGCGAAACAACGCTAGAAGAATCAACGCACCAACAAGGTAACGCGCGCCCTGGCTCGCGAGTGCTGGATAACCGGTCAACCGACTCGTCGCGGCCACTCCGAGGCCGACAAGCGTCGGTGCACTGATTGCCGCCATGTATCCTTGAACTGTCACACGATCTGCGATGCTAGATACTCTAGCCATTCAGGTCGCGTGATCAGGGTTTAGCCAATTGCGAGGCCCGGCGATTTAGGTTCTGTGATCTGTGCCCGGCCATCGAAGAGGTCCAATTGAGAGGAGAAGCGACGTGATCAATCAGGGGATCAAACGACAAAGCCTGGCCGACCTACTGCCAGAGAGTCTCGTTACCGACCTCGTCCTCATCTCAGTCTTTGCGCTGGCGATCGGTGTGTTTGCTCAGATCACCATTCCGCTTCCTTTCACACCCGTCCCCATCACCGGCCAGACCTTTGCGGTGTTGTTGGGGGGTGCAGCCCTCGGTATGCGACGCGGCGTCCTCGGCAGTCTCCTCTATCTTGGTCTTGGTCTCGTCGGCGTACCGTGGTTTGCCGGGGCTACCGGCGGTCTACGAGTGGCCGCGGATCCAACCTTCGGGTACCTCATTGGCTTTGTCGCCGCCGCTGGACTCGTCGGTTACCTCGCCGAGGCGGGCCTGGATCGCAGGGCCCTCGGCACCATCGCCATGATGGTCGGTGGAAACCTGATGATCTACGGCTTTGGCCTCGTGTTCTTGATGCTTGAGCTCAACGTTGGGCTTGCCAAAGGCCTCACCCTCGGTGTCACACCCTTCCTCATCGGCGATCTGGTAAAGCTCCTCCTCGCTGTCGGCCTGCTCCCAGGTGCCTGGTATCTGCGTCATCGCATCACCTCCGGATCTCGAGCTTGAGTCGATCGCTATCGAGATAGCCCCTTGGGAACGGGTCGGGCTTAACATCCGCCACTCGCGCCAAGAGGCCCCCGTACTGATCACCACGGAGCGTACGAAATCCCAACCCCAAGAGGTGCTCGGTGGGCCATTGGCCATCGATCAGCCGGTAGCCGAGCTCACGGGTCAGGTAGGCCAGCACGAAGAAGGCGAGTTTTGAGGCGTTCGTGACCAGGTGGAACATCGACTCCCCCACGAAGACGCCACCAGCACTGACACCGAAGAGGCCCCCTACCAGTTGCTCGTCGGACGAACGGATCTCGACCGAGTGCAACAGCCCCCGATCCTTGAGGCATTGGTAATAGAGCATCATCGATTGGTCGATCCAACCACCCTCTCGAGCCGTCTCGCCGCAGGCTCGAACAACCGCCATGGGTTCGACATCAATCGCGACCCGATAACTCCGAAGCAGCTGTGCGGTGCTCCGGGGGCAGCGCAGGGGCCATGCCCCACACACGATCACCGCACGGGTCGCTGGGTAAAACCACCCAAAACCACCGGCGATTGGCATCGGAAAGACACCTAACCGATAGTAGCGCTCGGCCTCATCGGGGTCGAGTGAGGAGCTGACCGCCACCAATTCATCAATGGTCACCCAACTACCTCCGTGATCGGCGATGGTAGGTGATAGCCTAGATCAACATGAGCACGCACCCAATGTCCGCTCGCCTCGAGGAGCTAGCACGACGACGCGACGAGGCACACCATGCCGGGACCGAGACCGCGGTCGCAAAACAACACAATCAGGGCAAGATGACCGCACGTGAGCGGGTCGACTATCTGCTCGACCCTGACTCATTCGAGGAGCTCGATCTGCTGGCACGCCATCGGGCCCACGGGATGGGACTCGACGAGCGACGACCCTATACCGACGGCGTCATTACTGGCTTTGGTACCATTCACGGTCGGCGTGTCTGTGTCTTTTCCCAGGACTTTACCGTCTTCGGTGGCGCCCTTGGCGAGGTGTTCGCTGAGAAGATCCACAAGGTGATGGATCTTGCCGCCTCGGTTGGCGTTCCGATGATTGGACTCAACGATGGTGCTGGTGCCCGAATCCAAGAAGGAGTGGTCTCACTCCACTCCTATGGCGGAATTTTCCGTCGTAACGTTGCATCCTCCGGTGTCATCCCCCAAATCAGCGTGGTGCTAGGTCCATGTGCTGGCGGTGCCGTCTACTCGCCAGCGATGACCGACTTCATCTTCATGGTCGAGCACACCTCCCACATGTTCATCACCGGGCCTGATGTGGTCAAGACGGTCACCGGCGAGGAGGTCTCCCTCGAGGAGCTCGGTGGTGCAATGAGCCATGCCACGAAATCTGGTGTCGCGTCATTTGTCTTGAGCGACGAGAAAGCCTGCCTTGACGAGGTTAAATATCTCCTGGATTTTCTTCCATCAAACAATATGGAGACACCTCCTGTCGTTACACCCACTGACGACCCAGACCGCCACAACGAGGCGTTGCGTACCATCGTCCCTGAGAACTCGAATCAGCCCTACGAGATGCGTGATGTCATCCGTGAGGTCCTCGACGACGGCGAGTACTTTGAGTACTTCTCGCACTGGGCTCGCAATATGACGTGTGGCTTTGGGCGAATGAATGGTCACGTCGTCGGAGTGGTTGGCAACCAACCTGCGGTACTCGCTGGAGTTCTTGACATCGACTCATCGGAGAAGGCGGCGAGATTTGTACGGACCTGCGATGCCTTCAATATCCCGATCCTGACCTTCGTCGACGTTCCAGGCTTCCTTCCCGGCGTCGATCAGGAGTACGGTGGCATCATCCGCCATGGCGCAAAGCTCCTGTACGCCTACTCTGAGGCGACGGTCCCAAGGATTCAGATCATCACACGCAAGGCCTATGGCGGCGCCTACGTCGTCATGAACTCGAAATCGATCGGCGCGGATCTTGCCTACGCCTGGCCATCGGCGGAGCTCGCCGTCATGGGGCCCCAAGGTGCCGTCGAGGTCATCCACCGGCGGGAGCTGGCAGCAGCCGCAGACCCCATCGCTAAGCGTCAGGAGCTGATCGATCAGTACACCGAGCGCTATGCAAACCCCTACATTGCTGCTGAGCGCGGTTACGTCGATGATGTCATTGACCCGGCCGAGACACGACGCACCTTGATCCAGGCGCTCACCATGCTCGAGACCAAACGCGAAGAGCTGCCACGACGCAAGCACGGGAACATTCCCCTATGAGCGAGCTAACACACGATCAAGAGATCGCCCTCGTCACCGCTGCCACGCTGGCCGTATTGAGGACTCAACAGGCGTCAGCCCCCTCGGCTATCATTCAGGACTCGACCGACTGGCGCTTTCAAAATCGCTGGTGGGCGCAGGGGCCGTTGGCCGCTCGCGCACGACCCAACCGTTCGCGATAGCGGCCGGTCGGCGGCGCAAGCGATAGAAGGCATCGTGGCACCCGCGATGTGGTGCTTAACACGGGCGGGTCTGTGATCGCGAAGTTTTGCGCGTGTAGCCTCGGCTACAGCGGGCGCTGTGGCGCGACGATGACGCGGCCAAGGCCTGGCAGCTCGAGGTTGTCTGAGGCCTGTTTGAGCGCGCTCTTGGCGGTTACCAGGATCTCGGCCGGCTCGATTCCATGGCTCGGGTAGCTCGCCACCCCCGCACACACTTTAGCGATCGAGGACTCTCCCTCCCGGGCATGGGCGATCTGAATACGCTCAGCGACCCAGGCGGCGCCATCCTCATCGGTATCGTCGAGCAGGAGGGCAAAGCTTCGCGCCCCCACCCTACAGGCGACATCGGCGGTTCGAATCGTCGCAGAGACCACCTCGGAGAAGGCGAGGATCGCCGCATCCATCGCCTCGTCAGAGGCATCGGGGACCATGACCAGCTGAAGGAGGACGATACTCAGTGGCCACAGGCGCCGCCGCGCGGTCGCGACTTTGGTGCTGAGCAGGCCAGAGAAGAAGATCTCGTTCATCAAACCGGTCAACGGATCGGTGATCGGGTCAGCGGTGTCCTTCGACGAGGGAGCCACCTCGGCGGCTGGCACGTTCGCCTCAGCGGCTCGGGGTGTCACGCTCGTGAGCATGGAGGCCTCCGACTCGTGATCGACCTTGGCCTCCACGACGGGATCTTCGTTCGTTGGCCGCTCCGACGATCGACGTTGTCGAGAACCGAGCCCAAAGAGCACCGCAACAAAGGTGATCCCTGCACCAACAACACCGTCAGTCGGCCGAGCCACGTGCATGCCATAGGCACTCACCGCCACGCCCCCGATTCCCACGATGATTGCCAAAAACCCACGCAGTCTCATAGGGATTCCTTCGGCGCGAATTCCTGAAAGCTGTACAAACTTTCAGCCTCGTTGGGCAACGACCAACTCAACTAACTGCTCCATGATCTCGGCAATCTGGTAATGTTTGGGCGTGAAGACCAGACGCACGCCTAGCTCCTTGAGTCGTCCGATATCATCGTCGGGGATAATGCCTCCAAGCACGACCGGGACGCTCAAGCCAAGAGCACGTAACGCCTCCATCAGTTGTTCCACGAGCTCGAGGTGAGATCCCGACAGAATCGATAGGCCGATCAGGTCAACGTCTTCGTCACGGGCGACACTCGCGATCTCGTCGGGTGTCTGTCGAATCCCTTGATAGATGACCTCAAAGCCAGCATCACGGGCAGCGACTGCAATCTGTTCAGCTCCGTTGGAGTGTCCGTCAAGCCCAGGTTTTGCCACCAACAACCGCGCCGGATTGCCGGAGAGCCGGCTAAGACGATCGGCCAATACCTGCATCTGCACCTGTCCACGACGGACCCCGGCCCCTCCGTGGATACCGGTGGGGGCCCGAAACTCGCCAAAGGCCTCACGCATCGTGTCGGCCCAATCCTGGGTTGTACCTCCGGCCCTGGCAAGGGCAAGGGTCGCCGGAACCAGGTTAGCGTCGGTGCGTGCGGCCGCTAAGAGCTCTCGCCTAGCAGCCGTCACCGCCGCCTGGTCGCGGATGCGTTTGAAGGCGGCGAACTCATCAATGAGCTGGCTGATCTCTTGGGCGTCAGCGCTAAGGTGCGTCTTGGTGTCGGGGCTAACGAGCGGCGATTCACGAGCTCCATCACTTGGATCTTGGTAGATATTGACACCCACCACCAGCTGCGTTTTCGTCTCAATGGCATGAGCCCGCTCGGTTTGGGCCCGTACCAGCGCCGCCTTCATCTCGTCAATCTGGTTAAAGACGCCACCGGCTGCAATAATCCGGTCAAGCTCTTGACGTGCTGCGCTCACGATGTCAGTGGTTAAGCCCTCCATGACTATCGATCCTTCAAAGATGTCCGGGTAAGAGAGGATATCCGTCTCATAGGCAAGGATCTGTTGGGCGCGCAACGACCACTGCTGATCGACGGGTCGCGGTAGACCAATGGCCTCATTCCAAGCAGGTAACTGCAACGCCCTCGCACGGGCATCGCGTGACAGTGTCACACCGAGTGCCTCGAGCACAATGCGATAGACGTTATTCTCGGGCTGAGATTCGGTGAGGCCAAGCGAGTTTACCTGGACGCCAAAGCGAAAACGACGCAGCTTTGGATCCCCAACGCCATACCGATCCCGGGTGATCTCATCCCAGAGCGCAACAAAGGCGCGCATCTTGGCAATCTCTTCGAGGAAACGAATGCCAGCATTCACAAAGAACGACATCCGGCCAACCACCTTGGCGAGACCATCGACGCCAATACGCCCCTGATCACGCACGGCATCGAGGATGCCGACGGCGGTCGCCAGTGCGTAGGCAACCTCTTGCACTGGGGTTGCTCCAGCCTCTTGCAGGTGATAGCTGCAGATGTTGATCGGATTCCATTTTGGCACATTAAGTACCGAGAACTCGATCAGATCGACGGTGAGGCGCCTGGAGGCCTCAGGCGTGAAGATGAACGTCCCGCGCGAGAGATACTCCTTGATGATATCGTTCTGGGTCGTTCCGGCCAGAAGATGATAGGGGATCCCGGTCTCATCCGCGAGCGCTAGGTAGAGGCTAAAGAGCCACATCGCGGTCGCGTTGATGGTCATCGAGGTATTCATGGAGTCAAGGGCGATGCCATCGAAGAGTTGGCGCATGTGACCGAGATGGGCGATGGGCACACCCACCTTGCCAACCTCACCACGGCTGCGAGGATCATCCGGGTCGAGTCCAAGCTGTGTCGGTAGGTCAAAGGCCACCGAAAGGCCGGTCTGTCCATTGGCGAGATTGGTCCGAAACAGCTGGTTGGAGGCTCTGGCTGACGAGTGACCTGCATAGGTGCGCATCACCCATGGAGGATCGGGAGGTGAGAGGTGCAATGACATGTCGACTCCTTCTTGGTCGTTAGGCACGTGATCCGTAGTCGTAAAACCCCCGACCCGACTTGCGCCCAAGCTGACCCGCCTCACGCATGCGACGCAGGGTAGGGGCGGCCAACATGGCCGGATCTCCAGTCTCCTCGTACAGACGCTCAAGAATAGCGACCGCCACGTCGAGGCCAACCAGGTCGAGAAGTGCAAGAGGGCCCATCGGATAGTTGCAACCCAGCTGCATCGCTCGATCGATGTCCTCTTTGGCAGCAACGCCGCGCTCAAGCAGCCGGACGGCGGTGTTGAGATAGGGGAAGAGCAAGGCGTTGACCACAAATCCGGCCTCGTCATTGACCACAACCGGCTCCTTGCCCAAGGCGCGGACAACCTCAACGCCGGTAGCGACCACCTCGGGTGCGACCACCAGCGACCGGACGACCTCGACGAGGCGCAAACTCGCTACCGGGTTGAAGAAGTGCAGTCCAAGCACTAATTCGGGGCGCCTGGTACTCGCCGCCAGGGCCATCACCGGCAAGGTCGAGGTGTTCGTGGCGATGAGCGCTCCTTCGATGAGGATTCGATCGAGCTGATCGAACAGGTGCCGCTTGACATCGATATCCTCAACGACCGACTCAATCACCAGGTGGCGATCGTAGAGCTCATCAAGCTCAGTCGTGATGTGCACCAGCGATACCGCCTCCTCGAGCCGATCTTCGTCGATTTCGTCGCGCGTGAGTCGACGTCGCAACTGTCGATCGAATGCCACCTTGAGCGCTCGACTCGCCGCCTCCGAACGCGTTCTCACGATGACGTCAAAACCCGCTAGCGCACACGCCTCAACGATGCCAGCTGCCATCGTCCCCCCACCAACCACACCGATTCGCGAAACCACACCCAAAGCGTACCGGCTTCCCTCGATGCCAAAGACCGCTGCGAACCGTCATCATCTCGCTGGCTATGCTTGGCTAACGATGAACAACTCTGACCGCTACGGCACGCTTGCACTCATCGGAGGCGATGAATTTGGCCCGCACTGCTCCTTTGATACCGAGCTTCTCGCACGTAGCGGGGCTCGACGAGTCACTCTGCTCCCAACTGCGGCCACCTACGAGCGGCCCGAGCACGCAATCGCGAACGGTACGAGCTATCTGACAGGCCTCGGTGTTGAGGTCGAGGTCATCGAGCTCTACTCTCGATCGGATGCCCACAACGACGCAATCGTCAACCAGATAGCCAACGCAAAGTTTCTCTACTGCATCGGTGGCTCACCCCTACATCTTCGGTCTGTGCTCAGCGACACTCCAGCGCTCAACGCGATCTCGAGTGCCTGGGCCAACGGGACGACCATCGTCGCCTCCTCGGCGTCAGCGATGGTGCTCGGGGACCCGATGATCGACCCTCGTGGCGGCGCACTCACGATTGGCCTCGGGGTGATCGAACACCTCGCCGTCTTGCCTCACGCCGATCAACGCTCCCAGGCGATTCGCGAACGCACGATCCACCTGGTGCACACGCCAACGGTGATGGTCGAGATCGATGCGCAAACCGCGCTCATCTACGACGCCGCCCACGGACTCGAGGTGCTCGGCCAGGGAGGTGTCGGGGCCTATCAAGACGCAAGCCCCGTGGAACTCACCGTGGTTGCGTCCTTGCTGCAGCGACGTCAGAACCCAACGAGCTAACCAGCCTCACCCGAACGCACCACTGGTTCAACACCATCTGGACTCATTCCCATTGACTAACGTCACCTCACCGTGGCGCCACCACGTGACATCGATACGGATCGTGTCACAAGATCGCCGTCCCATGTGCTGCTTCGACCATCAATCGCTCGACAGAACCCACGTCGTCATCGAGGAGCTGGCATCAACTATCATTGTCGATCGTGTCGGTACACGATTGAAAACGATCGACCGGGTCAATGACATTCGACCCGTCCCACGACCGGGTCAATGGCATTCGACCCGTCCCACGACCGGGTCAATGGCATTCGACCCGTCCCACGACCGGGTCAATGGCTTGACTCACTCGCTTGGAGCATCCGTTAGGACTCGCACCGATACGAAGCCGGTTGCCTCCTCCTTGGCCCACGTGATCGTAGCATCGACCCCGTGTACCTTTGGGTTGGCAAGCAACTCTTGAGCTTGCTCGGGAAGGGCATTGATGTCGACGACCTCTACCAACCGAACCCTAGGAGCCCCAGGCCGTTGCTCATTGAAGAGCAGTCCAAAGATATTAAGGATCTCGTAGACGTTCGCCGCCATCGCCTCGGTCAGTTGGCCCGCAGCTCTAGCCTCGGCGATCACGCCAACCGGGATCATCGACAGACGAGCGCCACAGTCGAGGGCAAAGGCGAAGTCCACTCGGATGACGGCACGAAGCAGATCGTCTTGATCGTGATAGAGTCCAGCAAGGAAGAGATCGGGCATGGGGGCACCTTTGCGAAGACGATCACCGAGTACCTTCGTGTTCATCAAGTTTGACAGCACCGACTCGAGCTGATCGAGGCTCGGCATCAAGAGACGTGGTGTCAGATCAACGGTCATGACTCGGCACCACTGGCACTGATGGAGACGAGATGGAGTTCACCGAGTGCGGTCCTGAGTCGAAAAGCCTCGCTCGTCATGCCGGTCGGCATCCTGAGCCGGCCAAAGAGAAACATCGGCAGGCCTGAGCGCAGACTTGGATCGATCTCGATTATTTGTCGTTTGGCTACCCCGCCAATGACGTTGACGACCTCGGTGATCGCATCGGTAATCTCGATGTCGGTCAGATTCCCTGAGGTCCCAAGCATATTGGCGGTCACGAGTTCAAGCGTGACGAACTCCGCCACCAGCCCGAGCTGGAGCGAGCGATACTCACCGACGAGCCCGACCCAGGCTCCGGGCAGGTTCGAAGGAATGCCGCCTTCAGTGAGAACCGGCTGGTCGACCAGTGATGGAAGAATCCCGCCTTCAAGCGCACGAACCCCGTCGAGCAGTGCACTCGACCATGCTGTCATCTGTCTCACAGTTGCACTCCAATCGCATCGAGGGTGTCTCGAAAGTTGTTGGGGGTGAAGGGTTTCGAGATGAGGAACGATGCCCCGGATTCTCTGGCCAGGCGCACCATGTCGGGGGTACCTTCTGAGGTAACGAAGCCAAAGAGCACCTGCTCGTCCCGGGCGCGAAGCTCACGAAGGAGTTCGAGACCGTTCATCTCTGGCATGTTCCAGTCTGAGAGCACCAGGTCGACATGGCCCTCGCTCAGTCGCTCCAGCGCCTCGAGACCATGCTGTGCCTCGATAAAGTCAGCATCCTCGAGGCCAGCCTGGCGTAGCTGGCGCACGACGATCATCCGCATCGCTCTTGAGTCATCAACAACCAAGACCCTCATCACGCCACCTCCATAATCACCTTCATCCGCCGATATCGGCAGCATCCAAGGAGGTCTTAAGGTTCGTGGCGGGTTTCGCGGAGTCGACGAAGACTTATCCGAGCCTTGGGTCGTGGAACCACGAGCTCATTAGCTGGTGAGGTCTCGTCGGCCTCGTGGGCCTGCACCGTCAGCGAATTCAAGCGTTCGACAATACGCATCCGATGACTCCGCGAGAGCAGCGAGGCCGCCTGGCTGTCACCGAGCTCCATCGAGAGGATGAGCAGACGATGCTCGTTCACGTGATGGTCCTGTTCAGCCGGGGTCGGCGGCAACAGCAGCCTGGCCCGATGAAGCTGATCGACGAGCAGCGAATAGACACCACCACTCAAGGGATAATGAGCGGCATCTCCGAGCAGAATACGGTGAAAACGATCGTCAAGGAGGATAAACCGATCGGGATTCTCACGCTCGAGGCCGACGGCGAGCTGCTCATTGATCTCGCGCAGTACTGAGAAGACCACGGCGTTAGGGTCTTTTGCCAATCGAGTGGCAGCGGCCGCCTCGAGACTCGCAATCATCTCCGACACCTCAGGGAGTTCACCGTAGTCGATCATACGCACTCGGTAGCCCTTCCGGGGAACCGACTCCAGCCAACCCTCAACCTCGAGCCGAGCCAGTGCTTCGCGGACCGGCGTTCGTGAGGCCCCAACCAGATCAGCGATATCACGATCCAGCAGGAAGCTACCCGGCTCGATCGCAAGTGAGACGATCGCCGAGCGGATGCTGAGATACGCGCTGTGTGACAACGGCACAGTGTTGGACTTCACCACGGCTGTTTTACATTCCTCCCACAAACAGTATGGCCGTCTTTGTCCAAAATTACCAATAGCGAGCCGCAGATAACGATTCCCTGTGTCTACAACCTAGGCCGCATCGACCGTCGCGATCAACTGACGAATACTCATCCACCGTTAAAACGCAGGACATGAGGCTCCGTCGCCACAACCGGGACAAAGTAGCCCTTTGCGTCAGGCAATGACTCGGAGGGCGCCATCACCAGCACACTCCCCGGGCTCAGATGATGGATCAGCTGGCTCGCGATCAGCGCCTTCATTTCAGGAGAGAAGTAGATCAAAACATTGCGAAGGAACACGAGGTCAAACGTCCCGAGCATCTGCCAAGGCTTCGCCAAGTTCATCTGCCTGGCACTAACGAGTGCTGCAAGCTCTGGCCGGATGCGATAGCCATCACGCTCAGGCGCCAAGAATCGCTGCACAAGAGGACGTGGCATTCCACGTTCCACCTCAAGCGCCGAATACCAGCCCAGGCGCGTCCGTTGCACCATTCTCAGTGAGACGTCAGTGGCCAAGATATGGGCAGTCCTTGCGAGCGAAGGGAAACGATCGAGCAAGAGCATCGCCATCGAATAGGCCTCCTGGCCAGAGGCGGCAGCTCCCGACCAGATCCGTAGCGCCCCGCCCTGTCGCTGTTCAAACAGTCTTGGTATCACCCGCGTGCGCAACAGATCAAAAGTTGCTGGCTCGCGAAAGAATGACGTCTCAGACGTCACCATCACATCAATGACGGCCTGGACAAGCTCCGGATCGTGTCGCATCACGAGTCGAGTCACCAGCTCCTCAAGGTCATCGCATCCCGACCGAATGATCAGCGGGTTGAGGCGATGTTCAACCAGATAGCGTCGACCATCTCCGAGTTGCAGGCCTATCTCAGCCCTCAGGAAATCAGCGAGGAGCTCGTAGCTTGCGGAGGTAATCGGCATCATACCCTCTTCACACTTACCCGACGTTGTGGCTCAGCCAACATACGAACACGTCCGCCAAGTCGAGTCGGGGACCCGACCAAGCGGGCAATTCCTATCCCAACGATGGCACCAGGCATGCCCCAAACCGCCGAGGTCGCTCGGTCTTGTGCAGCCACGATGCCTCCGCTGGCAACAATTCGCTGGGCGCCGGCGAGTCCATCGATCCCCATACCGGAGAGCACAACCGCTACCGGTCGGTGTGCGCTGACAGCGACCGATGCGAACAGAACGTCGGCGGCCGGTCGACAGGAGTTGACCATAGGGCCGTTCCAGTGGTCGAGCCTAAAACCCCTTGGATGTGGGTGGACCTGAAGATGAACGCCTTCAGGCGCAAAGCGGATTACCTCCGGCCCAAGGACCTCGCCGTGGCGACCAATAGCGACGTCAGCAGCGAGCATGTGAGCCAGCTGGTCGACCAACAGGTTGAGAAAGCCCGCCTGCATGTGCTGGACAATCACTACCGGCTGTCGAATGTGTCCAAGCGCCGTCAAGAACTCGCCGAGAGCACCAGGTCCTCCGGTCGAGGAGGCGACCGCGATCAGATCTGGAGATTCGCGAGCATGCGGTTCTTCGAGACGATCAACGATCGTCTCTTGGCGGTTTATCGCTGGTGGCGGATCAAGGTCTGTTAGGCAACGGATGCGCGACACGAGCGTGCGTCGTGTCTCCTGCTCGTCACTGAGGGATCGTGGCTTTGGAACACAGTCGGTAGCGCCAGCGAGCATCGCAGCCACGGTCGTACGACTGCCTGATTCAGTGAGTGCTGAGAACATGATCACCGGCACCTGTGGGTCGCTGGCGCGAATCCGGCGCAGTGTGGCGAGGCCATCAAGGTCAGGCATCTCGACGTCGAGGACGACCACATCCGGCTGAAGCCGTCCAAAGAGTTCGAGACAGCGCAGCCCGTTCTCCGCCTGACCGACGAGGTCGAGACCTGACTCCTCCTCAATCCACGAGGCGATCCGAGCGCGAATTACCGTCGAGTCATCCGCGATGAGCACCCTCACCATCAGGCGCAACCAGCGACAAACGAGCGCGACAGGTCCTCGCCGACATGGATGATGGCCACTGGATCGAGCACTAACGTTATCAAATCCTCTTGGTGAATGATCGCCATCGTCACCTCCCGCAACCGGGGGTCGATAGTCTCGGGAGACTCAAGCAGGTGGTCGCGCTCACAGCGAAGGACATCACCGATCGCATCGACCAACAGCGCCACCGGCTGTCCTTGGCGATCTAACACGATCGTCATGGGCTCTGGTACGAGCGACTCGGTTGGGTCGATCATGATGCGGCGCAGGTCGAGTACCGTCAGAATCTGCCCACGGAGATTCAACAGACCAGCAACGACCGGCGGAGCCAGTGGTATAGGGGCAAGCCGCTGTTGGGCAAGAACCTCAAGCACGCTTTGCACCGGTAGCGCGCACCGATATTCACCAATCAAGAAGGTGCAAAACTGTTCAGACTCGCTCACACTCGCCTCCCACCTCGGCTACCAGAAGCTCCGCAAGGGAGAGCACCTGGACAATCTTGCCACCGAGTATGGTGGATCCAGATCTGAGCCCCTCGATCATGGTGATGTCCACGATCTCATAGATCACAACAACCCGATTGGTGACACCAAAACTCGGCACCAAGAAGCGAAGCGGTCCCACCCGCGACAGCTCGCCTGACCCACCGAGCAACTCGGAGACGGTGACGAGCTCAACGATATCGTCACGATAGGGAACCACGGGCCGACCCGCAAGTTGTTGGACCTCGTCGGCACCGATCTCTTCAATCCGTTCGATCTCGTAGACGGGGATGGCCACCAACCCAGCATCGCCACCATCGACCAACAGCACCGTCTCGGAATCGGCCGCTGGACCCTCGTCGATCGATTCGTCGACCATCGTCATCTCCTCAAGCGCGAGCAGGGAACGGCTGGCGATACCTCCAAGATCGAGGATCATGGCCACCGAGCCATCACCGAGGATGGTTGCCCCGGCGTAGACTTGAGCGGACTGGATGAAGCTATCCAACGGCTTAACCACGATCTCCTGGGTATCGACGACACGATCGACCAACAAACCAAACTCGCGACCATTGATCTGCACTACCACGATGGTGACCAGGTCCAACTCAGACCTTGACCGCCGGGTTTCAACCTCCAGCAAGGCCCCCAGATCGACAACCGGCAGGAGCTGGTGATGACGTCGGAGGAACAACGTCTCGCCGACAAAGGCAAGTTCATCAGCCATCGACTCTCGCTCCAGTCGCAATAGGTCGACCACCGAGAGTTGTGGCAGCGCAAACCGCTGGCCAGCGACGAGAAGCATCAATGAGGGAATGATGGCCAGCGTCAGCGGGATCCGTAAAACGATGGTGGTACCCCTCCCAAACTCCGAGGTCACCTCGATACTGCCGCTCACACGCTCGACGTTGGTGCGCACGACATCCATACCCACCCCTCGTCCAGAGACGCTGGTGACCTCTTCGGAGGTCGAAAATCCTGGCAGAAAGATCAGTTCGATCCTCTCTCGATCACCCAGGGCAGCGAGTGCCTCTGACGAAACCAGTCCGAGTCTTAGCGCTCGTTCGCCGATGGCGGTGGGGTCGATGCCTGCGCCGTCGTCGACCATGGTGATGATCACCGATCCACCTTCGTGGGTTGCGCTGATCGTAATCTGTCCGGTTGGGTCTTTACCAAGACGGCGACGCTCCTCGGCCTCTTCGATGCCGTGGTCGACCGAGTTGCGGAGCAGATGCACCAGTGGATCACGAATGGCTTCGAGGATGCCGCGATCGAGTTCGGTATCGCCACCGGTGGTCGTGAGTCGGACCTCCTTGCCCAACGAGCGCGCCAGATCGCGCACCAGCCTGGGCAGTTTGGCAAAAAGCGACTCCATTGGCTGCATTCTCGTCTGCATCACCTGCTCCTGCAGCTCTGAAGTGATCAGGTTCAGCCGCTGCACGGCAGCGCTGAGGTCCTGATCACCAAGCACGCTATCGATCTGCACAGTACGGTTGCGCACGAGCACCAGCTCACCGACGAGGTTGACTAGACGATCAAGGAGTGATACGTCAACACGAATCGCCTGATCGAGGAGGTTGACGTGTAAAGCGCTGGCCGAGGGCTCGGGTGGCGCCGATTCGGCTGTGGCCCCAGTGGGTGCAAAGACCACGATATTCGGGGCGAGCTGAACCTCCTCTGTTACATTTGTCGGCCCTCTCGCTGGCTGGACATTACCGCCAGGGTTCGTCAGGTCTTCGCGCACGGCTCTCAGTGATGCACAGAGTTCTGTCTCGAGGTTGTCACCATCGGTGCCGGTCGCCTCTATCATCCCCAGGTAACGGCGGACCCCATCGATGAGATCGAGTAGCACTTGAACGATCGCGTCGTTGAGCAGCGCTGGTTCATCACGTAGCACCGACAATAGACTCTCGCCTTCGTGGGCCAACGTTGTCAGGTTCGCTAGCTCAAAAAATCCGCAGGCACCTTTGATGGAGTGAAGGGTGCGAAAGGTTGCTGCCAGCACCTCGTGATTGTCGGCTCGGACGTCGATGCCTACGAGGTCCTGCTCGGTGCGGTCCAAATTTTCAAAGGATTCGATCAGGAACTCGCGTAGCTCCTCACTCAGCTCGTCCCGAGGCATCAGACCTTCCTTTCTTCCCACGCTAGCTTCGGCGCGCACGCACCCGATCTTTATGTCAACATCCGTGGAATAGCTAGCTGCTTCGAGAGCGACGGTATCGTCACGTGATCGATCCTCACCCAAACAAGTGGAACGACCACGCAGACGGTTCAACGATTGCTAAGGAATTTCGGGGGATTTCAGGGGTCGATGATGTGGCGCGTGATAAGCTAGCCGTAGCAGTGACGGGAATGCGGGGACCCTTCTTCATCGAAGGTTCTCCAGGACAGACGCCTTCGGGCGCAAGGAGGCGCGGTGCTGGTTCTAACCAGAAAGGCCAGTCAGAGTATCGTGATCGGCAACGATATCGTGATCACGATCTTAGATGTTCACCGCGACCAGGTTCGCGTTGGCATCGAAGCTCCTCGAAACGTCGATGTCCATCGGCAAGAGATCTTCGATGCGCTCCAGGCGTCAAACCGTAGCGCCGCCCAGTCAGCTGAAAAGCTGGCTCCAACGACTGATCCCACCTCACAAGAGGATCATCGGTCGCCCAACAATAAGGATTGACGGCTCCACAACTTTGGGCTCGTCGGCATCGTTGTCCCATCGTCAAGCCTCGCCTTGGGCCGGTATCCTAGCGTTGTCGCGAAGTGGGATATCGACTTCTTGGTGCATGCTGTAGGCCTGATTGTCTTGGAGGATCTGAGCGCACCTCCAGTTGGTGATGTTGATCACCAGCGGTGCTTGCGTGTTCACCGTAGGGTTGCCGCCGACATCATCGAGGGTTGCGATGAGCATGACGAGTACCTCGCTGGCATCCTTGATGCTAAGCAGCGACTGGTGAAAGTCATCGATATCGACGGCCATCTCAATGCCGAGCTCGCTAGGCTGCACGATCACAAAGCTCGGCCCGTCCTCCTGTGTGGAACGCAGACCGAGGTAGGGGCCATAGGCCGGCCCGAGCGCTCCGAGCACGAAGCTGTGGTGCCCCTCAAACCCTGGCAAGCCGATGGGAAAGCTCAGCGGCAGACTCAGAACCCGCTGGGTACGGGTTGTATCCTCGGTTACTTGACTCATTGGTCCTCCTCAAAACTGGACTGACGATGAAACTGGACGATTACGGACTGGTAGCAACCACACGAACGCAAACTGTGAAGCCAGCACCAAGCGAGGCCTGGCCAAGTCTGCTACGGCGCACTAAAGATAGTGAGCAAGTGTCGGCTGATTCAACTGTGAGGTCGCATAGAGCGCCACCTGATAGTTGTTAAGCTCTTGTTGGTATTGGGTGGCGAGTTGGGCAACGTTGGCGTTTTGGATCGTTCCAACCTCGCTCTGTGCCTGGGTGACCGCACCGGTGACCTGTTGGCTCATCACCTGAAACTGTGCGTCGTTTACCCCAGCCTGGGCAGCCTTGTCCTCGAGGGCACTCAGGGCCGTTTGGACACCCGAGAGTGCGCTTTGAAAGTTCGCGCCGATGGTACCGTTGTTCAGGTCCGAAATCGCACTGTTGATGGCGGCGAAGATGTCTGTGCCTGTGCCTGTGCCTGTGCCATTTGATGATGGCGCATCAAAAGGATTCGCGATACTGGTCGCAAGGTTGACACCAGGAGCGGCAGCAACGCTCGGTGCAGTGGTGTTACCTTGATAGGTGACCACTCCGCCGCTCTCGGTGTAGGCAACTGTCTTGCCCGCGGTGCCGGCGAAGATCGCCTGGCCAAGATAGGTGGTGTTGGCAACCCCGAGCAGGGACGTCTCTAGGCCCTGGACTTGGCTCGCTATTCCTTTGGCGTTTGAAGGTGTCACCCCAGGGTTACCGGCTTGGATGAGAACACTTGAGATCTGTTGAACGATATTCACCGCTTGGGTCATCGAGGCATTGGCCAGCGAGGCGACCGTTTGACCGGCAGTGATATTGCTTTGGTACTGGTTGTAGGCCGACAACGATGCATTTACGTTGATGAGGTTTGCCACGCCGGTGGGGTTGTCTGAGGGCTGGTTGATGTTGTTGCCGGTAGAGAGCGTCTGTTCCATCTGGGACAACTGCGTCTGATACTGATCGAGAGAGCTCGACATGAGCGCGCTCAAGCTCATCTGTGATGGGATCATCGACATTAACGGACCTCCCTTTGGTTACACATCTTGGATCAGCGACTGTAGGGTTGCGGCAACCGTCGAGATCACCTTGGCTGAAGCCTGATACATCTGCTGATAGTTGACCATATTCACGAGTTGTGAGTTCACCGAGACGCCCGATACCGACTGCTCGGCACTATAGGCCTGGTTGTAGGTGTTGGTGGCATTCGTCGCCAGCGCACTCGCGTTCTGGACGTCGAGACCAACGTTGGCAACCGATGTCGCCCAGTCGGCGATCACACCAGTCGTGCTGGTCTGTTGGTTAGCTATCGCCTGGGCATTGGAGCCATCACCGGGAGCGTAAGGATCGGCGGATGAGGCCGCAATCTCTCCTGAGGGGTCACTGACGACGGCTTGGTTGACCGTGATGGTGGCGGCGTTCACTGCGATGGGAGTGGAAGGGACCGTAGGCTGATTTGAGTTGGTCACTGAGACGAACAGCGGTGGACCACTTTTATTATTCGCGTTGTATCCTGTTGCAAGTTGTGTGTTCACCTTGCTAGCCAGGTTGGTCGCCAACGAGTTGAGATAACCCCCGTAGGTCGGCAACTTCGAATTCAGCACCGTCAAGGTCGCACCGAGCGTGCCGCTGGTGACCGGGACTTGGGTTCCTGACGACGTGAGGGTGATCTGCGCGGGGGTGAAGGTCCCTGCGGAGCTAGACGTTGAGATTGGGTTGGTGGACGGGGTGAACTCGATGCTCGATGCCTGCCCCCCTTGGACAAGGGCCACACCCCCTATCAACAGGGTCGTCTGTCCGGCGTTGCCAGGGATCGAGGTAACGCCTAACTCGCTCGCCAGTTGGTCGATCACCGCATTTTGTTGATCAACAAGGGTGTTGGATGCCCCTGGTGTCAACGACGTCGAGGCCAGCTGGGTGTTGATGGAGGCGACCTCGCTGAGCTGTGAGTTGATGGTAGTGACCAGCGTGCCGGCAGCGCTCGACGCCTGGTTATAGACGTCGGTGAGGTTCTGGGCCGCCTGGTTGATGGCGGTGGTGACGTTTTGGGCCGACGCCACGACCTGGGCATAACTCGCAGGTTGGGTTGGCGAATCGGCCAACGCCGAGAAGTCGTTGTACATCGTGTTGAGCTGTTCAGCGATGCCGCTCGAGCTCGGCTCGTTGAACGAAGCCTGGGCACTGGTCAAGAGCGATTGCAGTTGGTTCGCATAGCTTTGGGATCCATTGGCCGAGAGCTCGAGTTGGCGATTGAAGCTATTGGTAGATTGGAGGACTCCAGCGACACTCACGCCGTTGCCGATCGCATCCCCTGGTATCTGCTGATTGACAAGCGAGGCTGTCTCCTTGAGATAGCCTGGGGTGTTGGCATTCGAGATGTTCTCGCTGACGGTGTCAAGGCCCGTCTGGGCGGCGTCGAGCCCGGAGAGGGCGATCGAGAGGGATCCACTCATGCTCGGTGACTCACTGACTCGGGCTTGAGCAGCTCGACATCACCATCACTTTGATAGAGACCGATATCGAGCCCTAGATCGCGCATCAGATTGGCGACGACCATCGACCGCCAAAAGCAGCCGACCATCACCACATTCGCCTTTGTCACGAGCTGTTGATAACGGCTCCGATAGGTCCCTGGCTCTGGCTGCAACGTCTCAACCTCTCCGACTAAGCGTTCAACGGTGGCTTGAAGCTCTAGTGCACGATTGGCCAGCTCCTCATCGGCGTTGTGCTCCATCAAATCACTCATCGCGCTCAACTCATGATCGAGCTGATCGAGAAGCTCTTCGATAGCGCTCACATTGGCTACATGATCATCCATGGTGGTTCCATCGGCACGGCATCGATCAACCTAAGTTCTCGTTTGCCCGCGAACCCAAAGTCGGCTCACTGAACTCGACCCCTCCATGAGCAGCGGTTGACGAGACCCGAGTGACTCGGGTGCGATATCGCGCAGGTAGGCACGGGTGATGGGATCTGCCGTTGAGCTGAGAAAGAGCTTGCTGGCATGGTTGTTGATGATCGAGTTGGCACCTCGCCCATAGCGGTGCTCGAGCTGGGAAAGATCCTGGACAATCGAGATCAGTCGCACACCCTGTCCCACCCCAACCGCGGCCAGCCGATCGAGATTGGGGATGGGGGCGAGGTTCGCCAACTCGTCGAGGCAGACAAGGAGCGGCTCCATACGACGCCGCTCAAGGGCAACAGCAACGATCCGTGACAAGAGTACGGCGAACAGCAGCGAAAAAAGCTCCTGGTCGGCGGTACTCGCTATTAGGAAGGTTGCACTCGGTGGACCATCGATGAGCTCGGACACGCGAACCTGTGGCAGAGTTGTCTCAACGTTGACCAACGGGTTGACCAACCCGCGCGCCGTCAGGAGCACTGAGTCACGCTGGCGCTCCTCGAGTCCACAGGCAGCCAGCACCCCATTGGCCAACCGCTGTTCGCCATGGGCGACGAGGCTTCGATAGAGTTCGCCTGGGTCATCGATTCCCGCGAGCATCCCAGCGCCGGTGAGCGCCGCCGACCGCAAGAGCGCGGCGACGATCGGCTCCGCGAGTTGGTACCAGAATTGAGTATCCCCACTCGTCAAGGCGAAGCCCGGTTGGGCTAGGACGAGCGCATGTGCCATCGCCAGTGCCGCTCGCTCGTTAACAGCCTCACAGACGAGATCCCAGTGATGCGTAGCGAGTGCCCGATCGCCGATGATGACCACCCGTCCTCGTTGCTTGCGAGCCTCAAGCACTGACGTGGTGAGGAGATCAGTCTTGACCGAGGTGGCCACCAACGACCCTGGAAA
This sequence comes from Ferrimicrobium sp., assembly GCA_022690815.1. Taxonomy (NCBI): domain Bacteria; kingdom Bacillati; phylum Actinomycetota; class Acidimicrobiia; order Acidimicrobiales; family Acidimicrobiaceae; genus Ferrimicrobium; species Ferrimicrobium sp. The sequence goes on along the minus strand of JALCZJ010000010.1, from coordinate 55,926 downwards.
TGAGCACAAGTTCGGGAGCACGACCCGCGTGGTCTTGCCGCTGCGAGTTGGTCCGACCACCAAGAGCGAGTGCTCATCATCGATGCTGACCTGACGCCTCTCGGAGAGGCGAACCTGCAAGCGTGGGCCCCGCACCCGCTGCAGGCTGCCAACGCGCAACCGAAGCTTTGGCTCGGTCCGGATTCGTTGAGGCCGGGCGTTAGGTCCACGCGGGTGATTCGCACCCGCGCGCTCGAATCGCCCGAGGGTAACGAGGACCGCCGCGATGACGATGAGACCGAAAATCTCCACCTCAGGCTCGCATTGCACGATCGGTGTCGACGAGTTCATGCTCGCCGTCGATGAGGCGGTGGGTCACCAGGAACTGATGCGTGCCGATCGACCAGAGCGCCTCTCCACGACCCAGGGTCGCGATACACTCGGTGAGCGCTCTGGGGAGCCCTAGCATCGTGGCGATGTGGTCGAGCTCCTCCCTCGGCTGGCGAAAGATGACTCTCGTCTCGACATCCTTGACCAACTCGGCAGACTCGGCATCGAGATCAGAAAGACGGTGGGTCACCGCGATCACCGAGGCTCCATAGCTTCGTGCCAGTTTGAACAACTCACGCATCTCGCGCACCGAGTCGCTGTGTTGAAGCACCGACCAGGCCTCGTCGATGACCACAAAGCCGGATCCGACCTCGGACCGGGCGAACTGGGCGATGCGAGCCCTCAGGAGACAGCTGATCGCAAAACCGGTGAGTCGGCGATCCCCGAGCGATCGTAGATCGACGACGACCCGACGCTCGAGGGCGACCCCTGCACCAGTTACACCAAAGATCCCTGCGAGGTCGCCGTCGATGAGACGCATGAGCTGAGCGTGGAGTTCGCGACGAAGCCGGATGCTCTCCGGGTCCACGTGTGCACCTGATCGATGGACCTCGACGAGCTCGACGAGGCGGCCAAGGGTGATGGAAGCTGGTGCGTCAAGCAAGGCGTCGACGAGCTCGTGAAGGAGACGATATTCGAGCGGCAACGGCGAACGATCATAGAGCACCCGAAACAGGCTCACCATAACCCCACCAAGGATACGCCTGGAGCCGTCGACGCCGGCAAACGGGTCGAGTCCCGTCCCTTCGGCCAGGGTCAACCGATGAGCTCCGAGCACCTCGGCGGCCGACTGGTACTCCCCCTTAGGGTCAAGGATCAGTATCGATGAGGTTGCCGATGGCTCACGCACCAACAGGGTCTTCACAAAGGCGCTCTTGCCCCTTCCGATCTCACCCAAAACCAACAGGTTGGGGCTGGTGAGATAACCGACACGATAGAGCTCAAACGGATCGAAACACAGCACCCCACCGAGCTGAGAGGGGCCCACCGGGCGAACGCGCGTCGGCGGAAGCGGACTCGACGCCAGCAGCGGCAACCAACCCAGCGTTCGCGTGGTATCCTGATAGCTCAGCTCCATCCATTCACTCCAAGCAACGCCCGCTCGAAAAGTGCGCGTTGCTCGCCAAGGCCAACTTTGAGCCGCAACTGAGCGCTGGAGGCCAGCGTTTCGAGCGCGGTACGGCTCGCCACCAGTTGACTGGGACTCGGCGCCAACAGTGCCACGATGAGCTGATAACGACAGAGCCGATAACCAGCCAAGAGATCCTCCTCTTGCGTCTGGGCCGTCGCCTCCCGATAGTCGTCTCGGGCTCGATCCAGATACCCACGCTCGCGGCGAAGCCGACGGTCGGCCACCATCTCCGTTCGATGCCGAGCCACGTGTCGCTGGGCACGAGCAGTTTCGATCGGCCTGATGATGATCGAGACCACCCGGCTCGGAGGTCCCGGCCCAAAGAGCGCCAGCAGCATCCGTGGATCGATACTACGGCCGGGCCAACCGGTCACCACATGCATCGATGCCGCGAACTCGGCACCGATGAGCATGTCAACACGCTCATCCATCGTGGTGCCATCGGTCGAGAAGGCCGCGCTCAGATTGCCACAGGCATCGTCGATAAGCTGGCTCGGCACCTCGGGCGCCACGAGGGTGAGACGATCGGAGTGCCCAAGCGCTGCCAAGCCTGTGATCGCTCGCGCCATCGCGACCCGTCGCGCCCTCGGCGCTCCGGGGGGAGCCACCACCAACATCGTGGTGGCGATCTGGTAGCTTCCAAGTGCGAGCGCACGATAGGCTGCCGAACAGCTCCTGAGGTCCTCAACGAGCGTTTGGGGCAAAATAGCGCTACGCACGACCACTTCCCCATGGCTGATCAATCGATTGGACGCCTCATTCAAGAGCTCGGACCATGCGCTCGCCTCATCTCGTTGCGCGCGCAGCGACAAGGTAGGCGTCTCCCCCAGGACATAGAGTCCACCGACCAACTGACGCGTACCCCGGCTCATCAGGAGCTGCCCCTCTAAGACCACACCCCGCGATCGCCGAGCCAATCGGGAGCTAAGCCACATCTTGACCCACGCGAGTGGGTGCACATGTACTACCATCGTCGCCCAGAGTGACGCGAGCAGCGCTACAAGCAGCACGATCCCAATCACGAGGCGCGCAACCCCGCTGGCAAGGCCGATAACGGCCATCGCTCCCAACACCACCGAGGCGATCTTTGCCACGGTGGCGATGGAGAGGCCCAGCATCCGCGTGCCCGAGGCTGGCGTCCCAAAGTAGACCAGCTCACTTCGGTCCTCACCAGTGTGGTGTGGTGTCAACTCCCTCCTCCTTTGCGCTTGTAACCGTTGAGAAACTCATCGACCCAGGGGTCCCGCTTGGCGAGTTCGGCGATCGCAGTGGGCACCGGATGCCCCTGGTACTGTGGGGGCGTCGATGCTCGCTCCTTTGCCCAGGGAGCCGCGAGCACCATTTGGGCCATGTACCCCTGATCAGCTAACCCGCCAAGGCGCGCCATCGCCATCGAGCGCGCACTCGAGAACGCCTCCATGGCCACGACCTCGGAGAAGGCGACCGAGCGCAAGATCGCGATCGGCGCGAAACAGACGACCAACAGCAGTGCCACCCCCGACAACGCCAACGAGAAGAGCCTTGATGGTGCCGACGCACTCGTGGCCTCCACCAGCAACGATGCCCCAAGGCCCACACCGATCGCGAGGATCAGCTTGGCGATCACCAACCCAAAGAGCGATCGCACGGCGTTAGCAAACCAGTGACGCCCGATCGAGAGCACGATCCCAAGCGACGCGAGCGGGAACAGCGCTAGCGTGAGATAGATCCCAGCGTCACGCATCAACAGCTCGAGAAAGAGCGCTACGGCACCGATCAGGGCCAATCCAGCAAGGATACCCGCCACGATTGGGCCAACCCCAGGGATGGCTCGCCCCCACGAGAATAACAGCGCGAGCCGCGGCAACTCCCCAAGGTCGCCGAGCGGCGCACGAGCCAGTGCGTCCACGACGTTGGCCAAATCACTGGTCAGCGTCGGAGCGAGCACAACGGCACAAACAGCCACCGGGACGCGTGCCACCAGCTCGATGAGACCACCGATGCTTTGGCGCCACAACGCCATGATCACCCCGATCAGAAGCGCCGGGAGCAGCACAAGGCTGAGCAACTCGACCTGGTCCCGATAGACACCCAGCATCGCCGATGCCGAGATGTCGAGCCGATCAGCGGCTCCGAGCAACGACACGATCTCGCCCAAGAACCAACTGAGCGCCCCGGTGAAGAGGTGGCCGGCAAAACCGGCGAGCGCGTCGATCAGGTAGGTGATGATGGCATGGGCGATCCCGTCGACGGGGCCGCCCAGGATCGATCCGACCATTCGACTCACACGCCAAGCCCAAGGTGAAAGAAGAAGTTGATGATGGCAGGGGCTGCACCGATGATGAGGGCCGCTGCCCCTGCCGCGAGCACGGCCCGGCGGCCAAAGTACGACTGTTGGTAGTTCTGGCTATGCGCACCAAGCGCCCAGGTCGCCGCGCCGATGATGAGACCAATGAGGGCCAAAATCAGCGCCCACCCCCCGATCCCATTGGCGAGCTGTTGGATCACCGATCCACCAGGTAGGGCCGAGGGATCGGGGGTGAGCGTTACGTTTCCAAGCATCCATGCCATCTGTTGCTCCTTCCGTGGAGATTCTTAGCATATCATCTCTTTACAATATTTTTCATGTCATTCTAGTAAATTCCTTTTTAGCCAACCAACCTACGTCGTCAGCTCGACGTCCGACCTAGGATGAAGTGGTGGAGGAACGTCAAACCGTAGGAAATGCTGAGGGCGAATACGTCGAGATCGTTGATCTATGGAAACGAGCAGCCGCGAGCCTCTCCATCGGTGTGGTCTTGGTCGACGCCGACTACCGAACGGTCTATTCAGACTACGCCGACAAGATTCCGACCGGCGGGTTTGCCGAACGAATCCTCCTGGAACGCGCCATTTCGGCACTCAAACACGACGCTCGTCTTGAGCTCTACCGGACCCAAACCCTCGAGGTATTCGGACCTCCAAAGAGCTACTTTCAGCTGGTCACCACCCCACTTGGCAGCGATCCGCACCCTCCCTTCATCATCACCGTCGAAAACATCACCGAACGAAAGCGATTGGAGGAGGTACGACGTGACTTCGTTGCCAACGTCTCACACGAGCTCAAAACCCCGGTTGGAGGTATTGTGCTGCTCGCCGATGCCTTGAGCCAGGAGAGCGACCCGGCCACGGTGCTGAGGCTGTCACGGCGTATCCTCGACGAGGGCGATCGGTTGGCACGCCTCGTCACCGATCTGTTGGACCTCTCCAAGCTCGAAGAGACCGAACTCCACCAGATCCACGAGGTCAACCTCAATGAGGTCGCCTCCGAATGCGTCGACCGTTATCGCCTGGGTGCTGAGGCCTGCGGCATCGACCTGGTGGTCGAGTTCAGCGCCGAGCAACCCCTCGTCAGTGGCGATCGTTGGCAACTGAGCTCGGCGATCTCGAACCTCGTCGACAACGCCATCAAGTACTCTGAGCCATCGACTGAGGTTAAGCTCACCATCAGGGTTGTCCAATCCAAGGTCGAGGCCATCATCTCCGATCACGGGATCGGTATTCCAGCCCGGGACCTGACCCGCATCTTCGAACGATTCTATCGCGTTGACGCCGACCGCTCCCGAGCAACGGGTGGCACGGGACTCGGACTCTCTATAGTGAGACATGTGATAGAGAACCATCAGGGCACCATCGACGTCACCTCCACCGAAGGAGTCGGAACGACCTTTACGATCTCGCTTCCACGGGTTAGCTCATGACCACGGACAAAGAGCGTATCCTCATCGCCGAAGACGAGGAGAGCTTCGTCGATGCCATGACCCTCGGGTTGAGCCGGGAGGGCTTTGAGCCCATCGTCGCCACCGATGGACAACGCGCACTCGACCTGTTCCACGAGACCCAACCGGACTGCATCTTGCTCGACGTCATGTTGCCCAAGATCTCTGGCCTCGACGTGTGTCGCCAGATCCGCAAGGAGTCAAAGGTTCCGATCATCATTGTCACCGCCCGCTCCACCGAACTCGACACCGTCTTGGGACTCGAGCTCGGGGCCGATGACTACGTTACCAAACCCTTTCGGATGGCCGAACTCATCGCCCGGATTCGTGCCCTGTTGCGTCGCACAACGGAGAGTTCTGAGCGCCCTCGCACCGACGAGGAGGTACTCCGGTTCCAAGGCATTACCGCCTACATCGACCGACATCAGGTTGTCGTCGGCGATGACGAGATCAAGCTGCCTCCCAAGGAGTTCGAGCTCCTCATCTTGTTCCTGCGCAACCCCGGCAAGGTGCTCACCCGCGACGTCCTAGTCGATCGAGTATGGGGGCATGACTACTACGGAGACACCAAGACCCTCGACGTCCACATCAAGCGACTCAGGAACAAGATCGAACCAGACCCGAACCGCCCCACCGTTTTGACCACCATCCGCGGTGTTGGATACCGGCTTGACCTCCCTCGAGAATAAGCGCATCGACGAGGTCCTAGCCCAACTGGCGGCTACGGGACATCGCATCACTAGCCCACGTCGTCACATCGTAACCGCGCTCGTACAGGCGGGGGGTCATCTGACCGCCGAGGAGGTCACCAACGCTGTGCAGGCCCAGGACCCCTCCGTCCATCTGGCTACCGTGTATCGAACCCTGGATACGCTCCAGAGCTCTGGTGTGATCGTCCACATCCACTTGGGTCACGGAAAGGCAATCTATCATCTCGCCGACAACTCTCACTATCACCTCTATTGCCAGGAGTGTGGAGCGGTTCGAGAGGTCCCGCAAACCGAACTCGATGCGCTTTTTGCCCGCATCGGCCAGGCCTACGACTTTGAGCCGAGCCTTGGCCACTTCGCGATCATCGGTACCTGCGGTCGCTGCATCGAACGCAGAGGGTCGAAGGCACGAAGTTCGGGCCCAACCTCACCAGAATCGATCGCCTGAGCCAACAGTCGGCCAGTGAACGGGCCTTGGGTAATCCCCCACATCCCGTGTCCAGCGGCGAAGTAAACCCCTGGCTGAGCGGTCACCCCGATCAAGGGCAATCCATCCGCACTCACCGGCCGGGGGCCCACCCAACGGTGACGGGAGTTGTCAAAATCAACGCCGTCTAGCAGTTCTCGACTCGATCGCACGATGGCCTCCAGTCGCCGAGGATCGAGTGGATCGTCTGGACCACGAAACTCCATGGTTCCGGCGACCCGTAGCCCCTGATCGATCGGGGTGCACGCGACGCGCGCGGCCGGAAAGTAGATCGGCGTCGTCGGGGGTTCTACGGTGTCACAGACCATCGAGTAGCCACGGCCCGCACGCACCGGGATCCGAACCCCAAGTTGACGCCCAAGTCGGTTTGCCCAAGCCCCGGTCGCAACGACGGCAACGTTGGAGCGAAACGCTTCGGCCCCACCTTGAGTGAGCACCCGCACCTCTCGGGAATCGCCAACCACCTCGGTCACCTCCTGTCCCATGACAAAGGTGGCACCCCGAGTACGTAACGCCTCAGCGAGTGCGTGAGTGTAGGCGTTCGGATCGATATAGCGCTGATCGTGGATGTCGATCACCACCTCGATTGCCCCTGAAAGCAGTCGTGAACGCTCGCGGGCCTCATCACCGGTCAGCAGGTCGTACTCCAGTGTTCCACCAGCCGTACGGAGGAACTCGAACTCGGCCAACAACCCTTGTGCCTCCTCACGGTTGCGAAAGCCAGCGAGGATCGGCGCAGCGATCGTCGGTTCATCTACCGATACACCCAGTTCATCGTAGGCCTCAAGCGCCCCGGCGTTCAGGACGGCGAGCTTTGCCATCATCTGAGCGAAGGCCGTTCGGGTACATTGGCTGACAAACAGCGCCAGAAATCTCCAGAGCTCGACGTCGAACCGAACCGGAACATAGAGTGGAGAGTCGGCCTTTGCGAGCGACGTAATGCCGCTGGTGACCAGGGACGGTTCGTTCAGAGGAATCGCCAAGGCGGGTGAGAGCCAACCGGCATTGCCCCAGCTCGAACCGGCCGCGACATCTAAACCGCGATCGATAACCCGCACCTCATATCCGCGCTCCTGCAGGTGCCACCCGCAGGCCAAACCCACGATTCCCGCCCCGACGATCGTCGCCTGCTTCAATGATCCACACCCCTTATGCCACTAAGCTACGCTACAAGATAGTGAGCTTGCTCGTCGGCTACAACCTGTGCTGAGGCGACTCGCACCGTCAACAGCGTACGGCCGTGCGCTGTTGACCATATCGGATTGGGTCAGACTGGATTGGATCAGACTGGATTGGGCCAGTCACGACCGCGAGCCACTAGCACCTAGCTACTCACCCTACCAACTGGAGGTCATTATGAAGGCAGTCGTCGTCGAGTCTCACGGAGGTCCCGAAAAACTCCTGTTCACCGATATTGCCGATGTCCACCCTGGCCCAGGTGATATCAAACTGAGAATGCGCGCGGCCGGGGTGAACTTCATCGACATTTATCACCGTGAAGGGGTCTATCCCCAACAGCTACCCGTCGTCCTCGGCAACGAGGGTGCCGGAGAGGTGATCGACATCGGTGAAGGGGTGACCGAGTTCGTCGTCGGTGATCGTGTTGCCTACACCAACGTCATGGGCAGCTTTGCCGAACATGCGGTGGTGCCAGCCCAACGAGCCGTGAAACTACCCAACGATATCTCCTTCGATCTCGCAGCTGCGGCCATGCTCCAGGGCATGACCGCCCAGTTCTTGACCGAAAGCTGCTTTCCTCTCAAGGAAGGTCAGGTCGCAATCGTGCATGCTGCCGCAGGAGGGGTCGGCTCACTGTTGGTCCAGTTGGCAACTCACAAGCATCATGGGACCGTCATCGCCACCAGCTCGACGCCCGAGAAGGCTGAACGAGCCACCAACAACGGTGCAACCTATTCGGTCGACTACGACCACTTCGAAGACGTTGCCCACCAACTCGGTGGCGCATCCGTGGTCTACGACGGGGTTGGGAAGACGACCTTTGATGCTAGCCTCGCCTCGCTGCGACCGCGTGGAATGTTGGTGCTCTATGGTGCAGCCAGTGGCCAAGTTCCACCCTTTGATCTCCAACGACTCAACGCGGCTGGTTCGATCTACGTCACCCGACCGTCGTTAGTGCACTACATTGCGACTCGTGAGGAGCTGCTTGCACGCGCCACCACGCTTTTTGCCGACATCGCCTCCGGTGTTTTGACCATCGATATCGGTGGTCGCTACCCTCTCGACGCACTGGCACAAGCCCAACAAGATCTTGCCAGTAGAGCGACGACTGGCAAACTTATCATTACCATGTGACGGTCCAACGATCCTTCCAGCATCGAATCCAACCGCACAGTCCTACATGGCTCATCACCAGAAGTGACTCGCTGGCTGGACTCGGTGCGCGTCTGGTTGGGCAAACTCGATACCTTGTCACCTCATTGACGCGATCGGACGGTACGCAATCGATGGCACCCAGACCGGGCGCTCCCCGTTACCGCACCGGGCCACCGATGACTTTGAGGGTAGGCAGCATAGGCGAGTTAACACTGGCGCAGTGGCTATTGGCTCGTTGGTCATCGACTCAGTGAGCACTCCCACAAAGCCTGGTTGTTGTAAGTGCTACGCTAGTCGAGGCCGCTTGAGAGGGCCTCCAGCAAGGAGCTGAGCAAATAGCCCAAGAAGTTGTAGAGGTCCTCCGCGAACTTCGGCGTGAGATTGGCCTCGCTGATCGAGGTCTGGGCCTCGGAGAGTACCAGCCGGCAGTAGTTCAAGAGGGTGGCGAGTTCATCAGATTCGCGCAGACTCAGCGTCGGCTCGTCGAGCATGCCTTCGCCAATGCGTAACCGGGTGACAATATCTCCCACACCGCTTCCACCGCCCTTCACCGCCTCTTCAGCCTCGAGCAGTGGGTCATCATACATCGGGGGTGAAAGCCGCCAGGCCTCCTGACCCCCTGCGGCAGCGATCTGTGCAACCAACAACATCGACTGTTTGGTGACATCACGTTGGGGCTCGGCAAGCGAGATGACGACGGTGTCACCCTCTCTTGAGAATGGCTCTTTCACGCCCTACCCACCGTCGCCCAAAGACCATAGCGATGAAGGCTTGCAACGTTGTTCTCCATGTCTTCACGAGCGCCCGCTGCAACGATCGCCTTTCCGTCACGATGGACCTGCATCGTCAACTCCGTCGCCTTGACCTTCGAGAAGGCAAAGAGCGTCTGGAGCACGTAAATCACATACGGGATAAGGTTGACCGGATCGTCCCAGAGGATGGTCACCCAGCTCTCCTCGGTCCGTGTCGCTTCTTGTTGCTCTTCAGTTGGTGACAGTAATGGTGCTGTTGGCAATCGAATGCAGACCTCCCATACCCGATTCTATCGGTGTACTACGAGGCATACGATGGACCCGAGAGAGAACTCGGTTGTGCAACTCGCTTGCCCGCCTCACCACGGGCCTCGCGGGAGACATGGAAGAGCGATAGGTAATACCAGGTCATCGCGATCCAAGTCAACGTTGCGCCAGCAATATGGATCCCAATCAGCACGGCCGGGAGGCCGGAGAAGTACGTGGTGTAGCCGATGATCGCCTGAATGGCTCCCATCCACAGCAATATACGGGCTCGTCGCTGCACGACCTCAGGGGCGCGAGCCTGGTGCAACAGAAAGAGATTGGCCAATATCAACGCGACCAGGATGATGGCGAAATCAGCATGCAGGTATGCGACCTGACGCAGGTTGAACGGTAAGCGACTCGAGATCGGAGATCCCGAGTAGGGGCCGGTCCCGGCCACCGCGGTACCAACGATGATCACCGCACCGAGGTTCAAAAACATCAACCGGCCGAGCCAGACGACCTCCTGTCCAACGACCGGCTTGGCTTTACCAGCGGCTGAGATGGCGTGCTTGTAGAGGACCAACGAGTTCCACAACACGATGATCGCGAGGACAAAGTGCGCCATGACGAAGGGGGGCGCCAACTTCTCGAGAACAGTGATGCCACCAAGCACGCTCTCGGCGACAACCTCGAGCAACAATCCGACAGAGAGCCACATGATGTCTTTGCGAAAAGGCTTGCGAAAGAACGCAAAGACCGCCGTCAAGCTCATCCCGAGAGCCGCAAAGAAGGTGACGACTCTGTTCACGAACTCGATCATCGGATGGTAGTTAAACGACGCAGTGAAGTGACCGGTCGTGCAATCTGGCCAGGTCGGACAGCCAAGACCCGACTGCGTGAGCCGCACGATGCCACCAGTCACGATGATCACCGCACAAAAGATCAACGTGGCATACGATATTCGACGAAACAGCGCCGGTGAAACGGTAACCGACCGCTGCAGTCGTTGCAGGCTTTGCTTCATTGGTAATTCATGCTACCGTCACCACGATCGCTTCGCGCAATCGATGGCCACGTGGGTCTCATCAGCTCCATCGAAAGAGCCGTACGGCGACGAGCGGTGCACCAATACCCCACACCACGAGGTTGATGACGGCCCACAACGGCACCGGACCAGATGCCGCAAGGCCATGAAGGATGAGTTCGGCAGCGCCAGCCGCCGGCAAAAACTCAGCGATGTGGGCCAGCCATCCCGGAAGGCTCGTCAAGGGTACCGCCATTGATCCAAGCCCAAGTAGCACCAGCCACAACAGCGTCGAGAGGCCGAGGACAAGCTCGGCTTTGAGCGTCCCCCCGATCAGGAGCCCAAGACCGGTAAACGCTGAGGTGGCAAGCAACCAACCGAGGATGAAGATCAGTGGGTTGCCCTCGGGGTGATAACCCATGAGCGATCCAATCACCACCAAGACGATGAGTTGGATGATCTCGAGGACCACCACCTGGGCGAGTTTGGCCCCGATGATCCCCCGACGACCAAGTGGCGTCACGCCAAGGCGCTTGAGCACGCCGTAGTTGCGGTCAAAGGCAACCGTGATGGACTGTGAGACCATACCCGAGGCCATGATGCCAAAGGCGATCGCGCCAGCCAAGATGAAGTTCACCCGGCTGGGCACCCCGGCTGGAACGGGCAAAAACTTCACCGAACCAAACACGAGGAGCCCAAGGACGGGAATCACCAGCGTCAACAGGGCAGCCTCACCCTGTTGTAAGGTCATCTTGACCTCAGAGGCGGCTTGCGCGAGCATCGGTTTAGCCATGATCATCCTTCCTTGACGTTGGCTCTAGGCCATTGGCACCGGATCCACCAGCCTTTGACACCACACCCTGGGTCGCCGATGGCGGCGGTGAGTTTGCGTGCCCTCGAGAGGCTACCTGCGGGTCATTAGCCTCGGTTTGGGTAGCTGATCCGATCAACGACAGGTAGATCTCCTCCAGCGAAGCGGTCACCGTGGCAACCTCGTTGGCCTCGATTCCCAACTCGCCAAGCACCTCAACCAGTCGTCCAAGCAGCTCGGTGGTGGCCTCTGCCTCGACGCGGTATCGGTCAGGACGAACGGCCCGCACGGCGACACCGAGCCGGCTCGCGAGCTGGGCGAGATCGAACGCACCTTTAGCAGAGAACTCGATCCCCTCACCCCCAAAACGCTGGCGAAGCTCCGCTGGGGAGCCGAGGGCTCGCTGTGTCCCTCGGTCGATCACCAACACCCGATCGACCATTCGATCGATCTCTTCGAGTTCGTGTCCCGTCATCAAAATCGCCACCGACGAGGCCCGCAGCTCGGCGATGAGCTCCCTGATAGCTGCCTTGCCTTCGGGATCGACGCCGGCCGTCGGTTCATCGAGCAGCAGAACGCGAGGGCGGCCGATCAACGCCAACGCCAGCGACAGCCGCTGCTTCTCGCCCCCTGATAGCCTGCGATAGGGGGTTTTGAGCACCCGATGCAGGTCAAGGCGCTCAACAAGCGTATCGATGGGCTCTGGGTCATCATAAAACTTGGCATAGAGCGCCAGCGCCGCCTTGGTCGTCATCCGTGAGGGGATACCACCCTCCTGGAGCATGACACCCATCTGCCGGGCGAGTTGGGCTTGCTTGGCTGCCGGGTCAATACCCAACACCCGGACGGTCCCACCGCTGGGGCGGCGATAGCCCTCGATCGTCTCGAGCGTCGAGGTCTTACCGGCACCGTTGGGTCCCAGCAGGCCAAGCACCTCGCCAAAGCCCACCACCAGCGACAGCCGATCGACCGCGACGGCATCGCCGTAGGTGACGGTGAGCTCATTCACCTCGATTGCATCGTTCATATCGGTACTAGCCTAGAGAGTCTATGATCGATCTGCGAATTCTTCGAGAGAACCCCGAGCACGTCACCAAGCTTCTCGGGACCCGCAACGTACCCGCCGAGCTGGTCAAGGAGCTCTTGGGACTCGACACCGAACTGCGCCAGGCGCTCTCGGAACGCGATGGGGCTCGAGCCAGGATCAACCAGCTCTCAAAGACCGTCGGTGAGCTCCGCCGAGCTGGCCAGATCGATGAGGCCAACCATGCTCAAGAGGAGTCTCGTTCACTCGGTGAGCGCGTCAAGGAGCTCGAGACAAAGGCGAAGGCCCTCTCCGAAGCCCGCGACGCCATCTGGCTGGTCACCCCGAATCTCCCCGCCAAAGAGGCACCGATCGGGGAGGATGAACGTGACAACCGCATCGTGCGCTACTGGTCTCCGGCCGGTGGCCATTGCGGCGTTGACGATTTCGAGCTCCCCACGTTCGAGGACTACCAGCGGGTCCCTCACTGGGAGACCGGCGCCAGCCTTGGTATCCTCGACTTCGAGCGGGCGACGAAGATCTCCGGGGCGATGTTTTCCATGTTTCGCGGTCCGGGTGCGCGGCTGCTGCGCTCGCTGACCAGCCTCGCCCTTGACACCCACACCGAGACGTTTGAGGAGATTCACCCACCAACCCTGGTCAAGCGCGAGACCATGCAGGCCACCGGGCACCTCCCCAAGTTTGCCGACGAGGCCTACGCCGTGGAACGCGATGACCTCTACCTCATCCCTACAGCCGAGGTGCCGCTCACATCACTCGGGCGCAACGAGATCCTCGATGAGGCCGAGTTCCCACTGCGTTTTACCGCTTACACCCCGTGTTTTCGTCGGGAGGCCGGAGCCGCCGGCCGCGACACCAGAGGACTACTGCGCCTCCATGAGTTCGACAAGGTAGAGCTGCTCGCCTACTGCACGCCAGACCAGGGGCACGAGGTCTTCTTGGAGGTCCTCCGCCAGGCGGAGCTGCTACTGCAAGGACTCGGTCTCACCTACCGTGTCCTCGATCTGTGCACCGGCGATCTCGGTCAGTCATCGGCACGCACCTTCGACCTCGAGGTCTATTCTCCCGGCACCGACAAGTGGCTCGAGGTGAGCTCGGTCAGCCTGTTCACCGACTACCAGGCTCGTCGCGCGAACATCCGTTATCGTACGAGCACCGGCGACGTCAACTACGTCTACACCGTCAACGGATCGGCGCTCGCATGGCCAAGGGTGATCGCCGCCATCCTCGAGGTGAACCGTCAGCCGGATGGCAGTGTCGTCCTCGCCGACGTCCTCGCCCCGTACTTTCGTGGCACCACAATCGCAAAATCCTAGAAATCTTCGGCGCCGATTTCTGACGACGACTGATTTCTTGCTAGCGTAGCCCTTGTGAGTACGGCACAAATTATCTTTGCGACAGCGCTAGGGGTCATCGCCCTTGGCATCGTTGGGTTTGCAGTCTATGTTTTCTCCACCACCATGTGGGGGAATCGCTGGGTGAGGAGGGTCCGGTGAGCAAAGGAGCAACGGTCTATAAGGGCAAGAGTGGCCAGTGGGCCTTCGTCTTGCACCGCGTCACTGGCTTCTTGGTGTTTTTGTTCCTGTTGTTGCACATCGTGGACGTCTCGACACTGAACGACCCCCATGTCTACAACGCGATCCACCAACTCTATGGGAACATTCTCCTGCGACTCTTCGAGGTTGGTCTGTTGTTCGCGCTGCTTTTTCACGCGCTCAACGGGCTCCGAGTGATCATGATCGACTTCTGGCCCGGTGTCATCAAGAACGAAAAGGGCGTGTTTAACTTCATGTTGTCGCTTGCGATCGTGTTGACCATCATCGGTGGTTGGTTCATCGTCAAGCCGTTCTTTCTAGGAGCACACTGATGGCTGCCGCATTGACGCGAGGACAGGGGCGGGGGCAGCGAAGCTCACGCCAGAACTTTGAGACATGGGCATGGTTCTTCATGCGGATCTCCGGGATCATCCTCTTCTTCCTGGCGCTGATCCACATGTACATCATGCACATCGAGAACGACGTCACCCACACCACGGTGAGTTTTGTCGCCAAGCGATGGGAAAATCCTTGGTGGAAGCTCTTTGACTGGTGGCTCTTGGTGTTGGGGCTTCTCCACGGTGGTAACGGTCTGCGCACCATCATCGACGACTACGTCAAGAAGCCGTTCAAGCGCAGTGTGACCAAGGCGTTGCTCTACGTCGTTGGTAGCGGACTCTTCCTGCTCGGGACCATCACCATCCTCACCTTTAAGTGATTGACCCATTGACCAACCCCCTCGACCTGGCGGTTGACGTGATGCGTCCGCTTGGGTTGGCGCTCACCACGCCGACGATCCATCTAACGCCGCTCGACATCGACGAATGTCGCGCCATCATTGATGGCCGCCGGCTTGCCCACTGGGCCAGCGATTATCCATCGGATGGCGATCGCTTTGTTGCCCATGGCAGCGTCAATCACGCCGAGATCCAGCCATGGTGCCACTACCACGTCAGTCTGGCGTCAGGCCTCCTCGTAGGGGGCGCCGGCTTCCATGGCATGCCCGTCAACGAGACCGTCGAGATAGGGTATGGCATCGTCGGGTCCCAGCGAGGGCGCGGTTACGCCTCGTTGGCCGTCGCCCTCTTGGTTCAACTGTGCATCGCAGCTCCCGAGGTGGCGGTCGTTCGCGCCACCACCGAGCCGACCAACCAGGCCTCCCAACACGTCTTAGCGCACAATGGCTTTCAACGTATGGGCACCGACGATGGGGTAATCGTTTACCTCAGGAGCGTCGAGTAGCCTCCATCAGGTCGATCGTCGCCGACACGACCAGGTCCGAGAACAGCTCAGGTCGACAGGTGAAGATGATGATCTGGTAGCGTCTCGCCGCCGTCATGAGGATGGTCTTGAGCCGATCAAGACGGACACCATCGGCATTGAGCATGGCATCGTCGAGCATCAAGAAGACGGGGACGCCACGATCAGCCATGAGGTCAGCGACCCCGAGACGCGTCAAGAGGGCCATCTGCTCCCTGGTCCCAAACGAAAGTTGTGCAACCGGCTCTAGGACACCTGCACGTTCGAGTCTTCGCGGGGTGAAGGTCTCATCAAGCTCCACGCTCGCAGCATCGGCTGCGATGGCTGGGATAGCAAAGAGCTGGTTGGCATAGGAGGCCAGCCGGTCCTTTAACGGTCTCGTCAACTCCTCTTGGACGTGAGCGACGATACCTTCGGCTATATCGATGAGTGTTTTCAAGGCCTGGCTGCGCTCTTGGAGGGCATCCACCAGGGTCTTTGCACGATCACGGGCGAGCCGTTGGGCCGCGTACTCCTCCTCAGAGAAGGCATCACCCCTGATCTGGCCGATGAGTTCACCGCGGCGCTCACGCACATGGCGAAGCTCATCGAGATGGCGTGCAAGGCGCGCTCGGAGCTCCTCGATGTGGGCTTCGATGGTTGTGAGATCGTCACCACCCATACTCGCCGCTATCTCCGCAAGTGTCGTTCGATGACGTTGCCGGTCGCTCTCGAGCTCGTCCAACGCACGGCGACGCTCCTCGATGCCTTGCGCACCGCCATCAAGGTCAATGGACTCCATCAGCCAACGTCGTGCCTCTTGGGCTGCGAGTCTGACGCTGTCAAGGCGTCGCCGCTCCTCTTCGAGTTTCGCGATGATCGCCTCATTCGAGGCGATCTCGCTCGGGAGTTGTTCGGCCTGCTCGTGAGACAACTTGGCAGCCTCTGGGGCCTGTTCGAGTTCCTGAGCAAGCAGCAGCCTCTCGGAGACAAGCACAGCTTGGCGCTCCGCTAACGCCGCCCGTTGACGGGTCAGCTCGACTAGTTCGGCCTCTGGTCCGTCGCCGTCGCCGACGAGTCGTGCCAGCTCACGTCTACGACTCTCGAGCTCGGTACCGAGCTCATAGCTATCACGCTCGCGACGCCGAAGCTCTTCAAGGTCGGCAACACCAAGCGCTGCTAACCGATGGTCTAGTTCGGCCTCGGCTTCGTTGAGCGCCAAACGCAGGGTCGAGGTACGCTGTTGGGGGATGAGCGAGATGCGCGCTACCCCTGGAAATTCAAGTGTCATCTCATCTTCGAGCAATCGACTACCCGACGAGAGCTGTGCCTCGCCATCAATATGAAGGCGACCGGCCTCCTCGATCTCGACGATGACCTGTGTGCTTGCCGATTGGAGCTGGCTTTGGAGATCTCGACGGCGCTCGGTGAGTTCGGTCAGCTCGGCGACGATCTCATCACTTGGGACCTCGGCAGCGCTCAGCTGTTCCTTGAGGTGTTCGATCTGCCCGTTGAGCTCGGCAACGTCGTTCAACCTGGCACGAAGTTCGCTCTCCTGGGCCAGGATGCGTTCGAGGCTCTCGACGTTACTAGCGTGCTCTCGCTCAAGGCGCACCATTCCCTGAAGGGTCTCGAACGCCTTAGCTTTGGCGTTGAGGCCCACGAGCACTCGCCGGTGGTGGGTCAGCTCGACCTCACACTCGGCCAATGCCTCTTGGGTGCACTCGAGTTCGGACTGCTTCAGGTCGAGCTGAGCCAGCGCGTGTTCAAGACGATCAACCTGCTCCTTAAGATCGTTGATGCGATCCTCAACTCTCGCAAGTTCAAACTCGGCCTGGCGCCGAGCCTCGAAGGCAGAGCGGAACTCCCCAAGGCGTCGCTCCGTCTTCGCGATCTCTTCGTTGAGATGGGTATCCACCTGTTGGGACTCCAGGTTAGCCAAATCAGACTCGATGTGCTCGAGCTCATCTCGCAGATCCTGCGAGGCCTGACGCCGCTGTTCGAGGTCAACAAGCTCAGCCTCACGTTGGGCAAGATCGCGCTGTGCCTGAGCGAGCGCACCCCCACGACCCGTCGGCGTCACGACCTCTGCCAGCCGATCACGCAGTCGATCGATCACCTCATCGGCGGCCGTCTCGCGTGCCGAGCCAATCTCGTCACCGATCTCACGCACCAGGTATCCCCGAGCATGGCTGAGTGCGGCTTCGACACCTAAGGCGTTGCCCTGTGGCACCCAGAAGACTCCTGGCAGGCCAAGCTGTGCCTCGCTGATGAGCCGACTCGACGGCGCCTCAAAGCGAAAGAGGTCGACCAGGCGAGTGACGGCCTCCTCGCCGGTCAGCGTCGTCGATCCTTGTCTCAGCACGCAGGTGCCGCCACGGCGATAAAACTCCTTGGTAAGCTCGTAGGTCTCGCCATCGTGTGAGAAGGTCACCCGCACTCTCGGCCGCGCATCCGGCTGATCTCTTGGAGCCAAGTCCTGTTGTGGGGCCAGGGCGCTGTACTTCTCGAGGAATGCCGCCCCGATCGCCGCCTGCACGGTGCTCTTGCCGGTCTCGTTTGGCCCATAGATCAGGTTGATACCCTCGCCAAAATCACCGAGCGCTAGCGGGTTGATAAAGCGTCGCACTCGCTCGAGCTCTACCCTAATAAGTCGCATTTATCCCTCCTCGTCGAGTGACAACAGCTCGATGACGCCACGGCGAAAGACTCCAGGCTCAAGCGTGCTCCGCAGTGCGAACAGGCGCTCCAACATGAGCCCTCCGACTCCTTGGAGTGCGAGCGAGGCCAGCTCTCCATCGGCTGGTGCAACCTCGACTCCATCGCCGTTCCAGTCGAGTACCGTGACACGTGCGCGAAGCTCCTCCTCCAACCGGTTCAACACGCCAAGGCCCTCCAGATCGACATAGCCCGTCAACGAAACCTTGACGACGTCTGTGTCGCCAAAGCTCGCAAGCTCACCTTCGAGTCCATCGAGATCGAGCTGGCTCCCTACGTTGAAGCTGCATTCATGCCAGGTGAACTCACCAATGCGATGTTGGGTAACGACCGGTGTTGCCCCCGGTTCGGCAATGGTCACGATGGCGACTGACCCAGAGTCGTTAGCTCGGAAGCGATCCGTCTCCGGGGTTCCGGCGTAGTACGTGCGCTCATTTACCCGATAGAACCCGTGCCAATCGCCGAGCGCGAGATAATCGAGTCGTGCACGTTCGGCTCGATCAGCCGCAATCGGGTTGTTGGCTTCTGCGGCTTCGGGCAAGATGCCCATCACCGCGCCGTGGGCGACGCCGATACGGTAATAACCTGGTGGACTGATCTCGGTATCAAAACCCTCAGTCAGATCACGGCCGGCATAGCGAGCTTGCAGCGGAGCTGGTAGCACGACGGTCTTGGAACGCTCCAAAACGATAGGAGTCGTCGTGGTCATAAAGACCACCTCGGACCCAAAGATCGAACGCTCGCGAATCTGGTCCCAGAGACCATGGGGTGTGGCTGGGTCATGGTTGCCGGGGAGCAGGAGCCAGGGTCCTGGATACGGACGCATCGCATCCACAAGACGCCGTAGCGAGACGCGATCGGGGCGCGAGAACTCAAAGACGTCACCAGCAACGACAACGAAATCGACCGCCTCCCGCACGGCGAGTTCTGCAATCCGTCGGACGGCGCTCACCCGTGCATCCTTGAGATAGAGCGATCGCTCACCCAGAAACTGGAAGGTCTCGCCGATCTGCCAGTCCCCCGTGTGTAGGAACTTCACCAAACGTACCCCCCAATCGCTCGCGGTCGCCTCGTTGACGAGCTTAGCGCCCAGAATGCTTGCCTATCAAGGCCAGCGGTGGGCGCTAAGCCGTGACGTGAACCGCTAGCTTCTGGGCGCTCAACCGACGAGCACAGCGATCAGTGATCGCCGCTGAGCTTGGCATAGACCTTCGAGAGCGCATCGAGCAACGCGCGACGCTCAAGGGGCGTGAGCTGTTGGGTGATCGCCTCCTCATGACTCCATGCCAGCGCGGTCGCTTCCTCGATGACGTGGCGCCCCTGTTGCGTGAGTGACACCCGGTGAGCTCGACGATCTTCGGGGTGTGGGTGGCGACTGATCAGGTCTTGAGCCTCAAGATCGTCGAGTAGAGCCACCATGGAGCTCGTTGGCACATGGGCGGCCGTCGCGAGGTGATGCTGGGTAACTGGACCAATGTCCGCCAGCGCGCGCAGCACACCAAAACTTCTCGGTTCGAGCCCGAGCGATGCCATGAGCGCGCCAAAACTTCGGGTCTCCATGGCCCCAAGGATGGAGAGCATGAACGCAACACTTTCCCCAAAGGGTCGTAGCTCCTCGTTCTTGGCAATGTTCATTGCACGTACATTAATAGCTCATCCACACCGCTATATTAGTCAGATATGAATAATTCGATCCCGAACAATTTCTTTAGTCGGACTGGTCGCCAGGTTTTGGCCCATCGCCGTAGCGTGATCGTGCTGTGGGTCATCGTTTTCCTCTTCGGAGGCTTTGCCGCCGGGAAGGTCGTCAACCGACTCAGCTACAACTTCGCGACCCCTGGGCAGCCCGCCTATGTCGCATCCCAAAAAATCCTGCGCCACTTCGGCAATGGCGGTCAGAACGCACCCGCCATCGTGGCGATCTCTGGGGTCGATTCAGCCAACGCTGCTACCGTCGCGAATGCGCTCTCGGCCACGGCCCGCCAATATCCAAGCATCCGCTTCGTCGACTCGTTCAACGCTCCCAATCTCGGCCTACTGCACGCAGGACACGAGGCGGTCTATCTCTTCACCGGCCCACCCACCTCGTTGGCACCATCCAATGTGCCGAATGCGATCACCGCGAGCCTGCATCGATCACTCCCCAACCTAAGAGTCACGCTGACCGGCGAGTCACAGCTCGCCGCTGCTGGCAAGAGCTCTGGGCTCGGCGTCCTGGCCGAGACGATCGTGGCCGGTGTCGGTGCACTCCTGATTCTCGCATTCGTCTTTGCATCGGTGCTCGCTATCATCCCATTAGTGATCGCGTCGGTCTCCATCCTGGCTACCTTCTTGATCTTGCTTGCACTGAGTTATGCCACCTCGGTCTCCTTCGTCGTTGAGTTCTTAGTCTCGCTCATCGGGCTGGGTATCGCCATCGACTACTCACTGTTGATTGTCACCCGCTGGCGCGAGGAACGGAGCCGGGGGCTCGACAATGAAGCAGCGATCCTCACGTCCATGGCCACCGCCGGTCGATCGGTCGCGCTCTCAGGTGTCACCGTTGGCGTAGGCCTGCTGGCGTTGATCGTGCTCCCGGTGCCACTGCTTCGATCGACCGGAATCGGTGGCGTCTTGATCCCGGTGATCTCCATCATCGTTGTCTTAACACTGCTCCCGATCCTGCTCTCACTGATCGGCAATCGCCTGGATTGGCCACACCGACGCGTCCCACGCCAAGGCTCTCCAACCTGGCATAAGATCGGCGAGATCGTCACCGGCCACCCGTGGCCAGCGCTGATCATCGCTGGAGGCCTCATCGTCGTCTTTGCCTTGCCGGTCTTTGGCATCCGCCTCGGCCAAGACCAAGCCCAAAGCCAATCGAGCTCAACGCCGGCAGCGATCGCCTATCGTTCGTTGCTCCATGCCGGTTACACCCCAGGAATTTTGACACCCATGGAGGTGATCGCCAAGCCCAAGCAGGCGCTCCAGGTCGCCGATAGCCTTCGCAGGACGACTGGTATCACCGGTGCCGCACTCCCCGCCGGGTCCTCCGGCACTCGATCGGGACTCTCTGACGTCATCGCCGTCCCGAACGTCGAAACGGTGAACTCCGCCAATTTCGCACCCGTTGACGCGGTGACCACCCTCGCGAGCCACGATCCCGCCATCATCGGCGTTGCTGGACTCGGTCCCAACGATCAAGACTTCTCGCACGCTATCTACGGTCAGACACCACTCATGCTGGCGATCATCGCGATCTTGACCTTCCTTTTGCTCTCCAGCGCCCTCAAGAGCGTCATCTTGGCCATCAAGGCAGTCGTCGTCAACCTCTTCTCGCTGGCTGCGACCTTTGGGATCCTCACATGGTTTTGGCAGTCGGGACACCTCTCTCACATCATCTTCGGCATTCCCGCGACCGGTGCGATCACCTTCTGGATTCCGATCTCGATCTTCGCCTTCCTCTTTGGACTCTCGATGGACTATGAGGTCTTCATCTTGACCAGGGTGCGTGAGGAGTACGACGTCACCGGCTCCACCAGCAAAGCGGTCGTGAACGGACTCTCGCGCACTGGCAAACTCGTCACCAGCGCTGCGCTCATCCTCTTCCTGGCCTTTGCCTCCCTTGCATCCGCGCCCCTGACCGATCTGCGCGTCTTGGCGACCGGCCTCGGGGTTGGCATCCTGGTGGACGCAACTCTGATTCGAGGTATCGCCGTTCCTGCACTCATCCAGCTCTTTGGACGTGCCAACTGGTGGGTGCCATCGTGGGCTCGCCGTGAACGAGCAGAGGTCACGGCATAGGCCATCCACTACCAACCAACGCGAGCTGTTGGGTCATCTTAGATCGACGGCATCTCTGATATAGGGCTCCTCTGATATAGGGCTCGCCTGACAACATCCATACTGACTATCGACCAAACCATCTTCATCGTTCAAGATCGTCGACTCGGCGAGGGCGAACTCG
The DNA here is from genome assembly GCA_022690815.1 of Ferrimicrobium sp. Lineage (NCBI taxonomy): Bacteria > Bacillati > Actinomycetota > Acidimicrobiia > Acidimicrobiales > Acidimicrobiaceae > Ferrimicrobium > Ferrimicrobium sp. The sequence continues at coordinate 33,838 of JALCZJ010000010.1, read as the reverse complement.
GCGTTGACCCAACACCCAGCTGCGCACCGCAACGATGATGGCGTGAGCGATGCCAATCGACGCGGCGCCCAGTTGCTATCACAGGACCGTTGATCAACACGATCTCGGCGCATGGAGCTCTTGGGTCGATCGTTCGCTTGGGACGATCCTGCTCTTGGCCTGGCAGCCCAACCCAACCTGATCCGATCAAGGCCCCATCTGATCGGCACGCTACGGAAGCAAAACGTTCTGGTGGGGTCATCCCGACACTTTTCGTGATTTTTGGGGGCACTTACTCCAGATTTTCCTAGTATCTAGCGGCCATAACTAGCATAATCTGATTCTAGCGATCAGCTAACACTACTTTCTGTGCATATGCTCAAGTCAGAGCGCGTAAGTTGCCGATACATCTCACTGTAGGCGTTTTAATCCATATATGGAGTCGCATTGATACGTCTACAAGGAGGATGGATCGACATGGGGCCAAAGACGGCAGTAAGATTGCTCGGAACCCTCGCCCTTTCGGGTGGATTAAGCCTGATCGGGATCGGTGTCACCAGCACGACCACAGCAACATCAACCCCAGTGCTCACTCAACCTGGGCCCAGACACGTGCAGACCCAGGTCAAGGCTGCCTGGCCCATCACTGCAATCGCAGCGACTAGTGGCGGCAAGGGCTATCTCGTCGCTGCTGAAGATGGGGGCATTTTTAACTTTGGGAGTGCACTCTTTGAGGGCAACACCTACACGGACGGCCTGACTGGGCTCTCCGGAGCTCATCCACTGGCCGCTCCGATCGTGGGTATGGCCGCGGAACCAAACGGCAATGGCTACTGGCTCGTAGCCAAAGATGGGGGTGTGTTTAACTTCGGCGGGGCAAAGTTCGCTGGCTCCACCTATAGCGATGGCCTGACTGGGCTATCCGGAGCTCATCCACTGGCCGCTCCGATCGTCGCGATCATTCCAACGCCAAACGGTGGCGGATACTGGTTGATAGCCGCCGACGGCGGGGTCTTTGATTTCGGGGATGCGCACTTCTACGGATCCACCTACTCCCAGGGCTACACCGGTCTCAGCGGCTCGCATCCAATCAGTGGCCACATCGTTGGTGGGGTTGCGACTCCGAGCGGTAATGGCTACTGGCTCGTCTCATCGACTGGCGCCGTCTATAACTTCGGCAGCGCACCCAATGAGGGAGATGTGGCCACCAAGGGCTACACCGGTCTCAGCGGCTCGCATCCGCTGCCGGGGCCCATCGTGTCGATGGCGGCCGACTCCGACGGGACGGGGTACTGGCTCGTCGGCAGCGACGGTACCGTCTACAACTTCGGCAGCGCGCCCAATGAGGGAGATGTGCCAAGTCTGCCGACTCCCGGCGTGAGCACGCCAAGTGGAGGAACAACCCATAACAGCAGTGGTCAACAGCCGACCGGGACTACCCAGGCGCCAAAGCAGAGCGCACCACAGGCGAACACATCGAATCAGAGTCCCCCGCCCCCAGCTTCGCTGCTCAATCCAGCCGCCAACATCGCACCCAATCCCGATTATTACTCCAGCTGCACCGCGGATGTCGACGCTGGCCAAATTGCCAACAGCACCGCCTGCGAGCAGGCCGGGGTCAGTGCGCTCGACAACGGCAGGGCCGCCCAAGGGTTGCCGTCGATGACCTTACCGCAAAACTTCTATCAGCTTCCCGCCATTGACCAGCTTTTTGTGCTCGTCAACGAAGAGCGAGTCTCTCGTGGTCTGACCCCGGTTTACGGTCTAGTCAACTCGCTTAACGCCCTAGCCGCCCAGGGCTCCTCAGCCAACACCGATCCACCGATCTCGCAAGCCACGTTCCAAACGGGCCCATGGGCGCTCGGCCTTTGGGCGAACTGGGCTGAGGACTTCTCTACCGCTGGCAGCATGTACGACTGGATGTACAATGACGGCTGGGGAGGCGCTGGCAACACCAGCAACTTGGCCTGCACGAGCCCGACCTCATCGGGATGTTGGGGCCACCGCGCCAACATCCTGGTTCCCAACTCGGCCGGTTACACCCCTGTGATGGGAGCGGCGAGCATCAACGAGTCCTCACTCGGCGGTTGGGCAGGTTTTGAATCAGATGCCACCGTGGTCACCGAGGTTCCCAACAGCGCACTCAGCTCTATCTCCTACAGCTACACCTGGGCCCAGGCGGTGGCTGCCGGTGCCGACCCCCAAACCTAAACCATGCGACTCCATGAGGGTCGCTGTTCAAACGGACAGCGACCCTTTGGTCGCTTTTATGCCACGTAAGCACACGCTGGATCTGAACCCAGTGGATCACCGAGCGCGGCAAAGGCCCTTGAGCGCGAGCCACCGCACAGATCGCGGTAGTCACAACTGCCACACGGACCCGTGAAGTTAGACGCCCGGATATCACGCAGGAGCGGGTGCTCTCGATAGATCGATACCAACGATTGTTCACGCACTGAACCCAGGCTCATAGGGAGAAAGCCAGAGGGATAGACATCGCCATTCTGGGCGACAAAGATGATCCCTTTGCCATCCCGAGTATTTGCGAGTGCCACCCGGTTCGCGTGACGTGGGACACCCAGACGGCGATGAACTTGCGCGATCAGTTCCCGATACCGTGGACCATTGTCCAGGGAACCCTCCTGGCGTTGGCGAACGATCCTGCGAAAGAATGGGGCCTCGACGGTACGAACCACGAGTCCATAGCCGCTCATGTCGTAGAGAAAACTGGCGACATCTGCATTGTCGCTTGGGTCCAACGAGAGCATCCTAACACCGCGACCAACCTCGATGACGAAGAAGACCTCCCAGATTTTGAGCTCGTTGGACACGAGAAACTCCACAATTTTGGGCAATTCATCGACGGTGTCGACCATCACGGTTGAGTTGATTTGGACGAGAAATCCATACGCCTGCAACAGATTGATCGCCTCGACAGTCTGCTCGAAATGTCCCCCAACGCCACGGATTCGATCATGGGCCGCACCAACGCCATCCAGGGAGATCGAGACGGACCGTACGCCCAGCGACCGTAACGCGATAAGGCGTTGCTCTGATAACAGAGGGCTAACCGCCGGCGCGAGCGCGACCCGAACCTTGCGGGACTTGGCCGCAACGATCAGCTCATCGAGATCATCGCGCATGAGGACATCGCCCCCGGTCAGGATCAGGATGGGACTCGGTTGGCCAAAGCTCGCTATCTGATCGATGAGGTCTAGACCCTCTTGTGTGGAGAGCTGATCGGGTAGACCGCACGAAATCGCATCGGCACGACAGTGACGACAGGCCAGCGGGCAGGCCTTAGTGGTCTCCCAAAAGACCAGCTGTGGAGCCTGATCGTAGCGTTGTTCTCTTGTCGTCGCCATCACCATCTACCTTCTTCCTCAACCCGTCGACTCATTCATCGATGCCGATCGATACCTCAACGAGAGAACCGGCTCGATCGCATGAGTCCAGGCTAGATTCACCAGCACACGACGCGCGAAATGATAGGGGCTTTTGAACAAGATTGGGGCTTTCGACCCTGCCACAACAGCCCTTGGTCCACACGACCGTTGATCTCAGACGGTGATCACCGCGCGCCCCTCAACCCAACGATCAGCGCAATGACCAGAGCACGAGGCTGCGCTATCTCGTGTAATCAACCATCGTCGTGGTAAAAACCACAATGAGCGGGCGTACAAGACGGCGGTATCCTTGGGGCACACGCACGGGGCTGAGGCTTACCTTGGGCCCAATTGTTTGGCTCGCCTGATCAGCACCACGCGTGAGGGTTTATCTCACGATCCCACCATGGGATAGACCTCACAATCCCATCAATGGGACCCGACTGACGGTTAGACGTACCCCCAACGGGATTTGAACCCGTGTCGCCGCCGTGAAAGGGCGGTGTCCTAGGCCGCTAGACGATGGGGGCTCGGGACCAGACTACTCTAGTCGGAGGTCGCGAATCTCCAGGTTGTGCCGTCAGGGCCATCTTCAAAAACGATGCCGCAGGCAGCGACCACGTCGCGTATGCGGTCAGACGTTGCAAAATCTTTCCCGGCCCGAGCGGCCGCACGCAAGTCGATTACAAGCTCTACGAGAGGACCTAGGAGCGCTCGACGATCGACAAAGCCGTCGTTAAGCATCGCATCGAGGAGTCCAACCATGGCGAGCGCCTGATCTGATTTCTGCTGCGAAATGGCGGAGGCGAGCAGCTGCATAGCTGCGTCAGCATCAAAGTCCTCCAGGGCGGCACGGAAGGCTTCGGTGCCCATGGCTTGACTTCGAGCATCTTGGGCCTGTGCGTCGGGCGTTGATGGTGCAGCGTGCACGGCAGTCGACTCAGTAAGCCCGAGATCGTGAACATCGAGAACCGAGCCTGACGGGAACTCCTTGGTGTCGCCACCGCGCCGGATCGAGAGCACACCCTTGCCGAGCACCTCGACACGTCCATTGGCGTCAAAGGTGACACAGGTGTGTTCATCGATCCCGATGATGGGAGTACCCCCAGGGAGCTGTGCCTCAAGCAAGCGCAACCGCCGATCACCGATGTAGCAAAAACGCGTATCGTGAGTAGCACCTTCGCGGTTATCGAAGTGAGGCACAACTGCTGCCTCGATGCCAAAGGCGCCAAGGAGATCGAGACCGTCCTGCCAGACAGGGTCCTGCCCTGCCTTGTAGATCTCGTAGACCGGTATCGACCAACGCCCAGTGGTCACGGCTGCCGCGCTCGCGAAGCACAAAGTCGCGTCTCGGCCAAGCTGGTCGCGTAAGAGCTGCGCGGCTCCGACCTCTTGCAAGTTCCCTAAGGCATAGCTCGGACTTCCCGGGCCGGCGAAGATGTAGTTGGACCCCTCCAGAGCATGACGGAACCGGGTGATCTCAAGGGCATCCGCGCCCTTGGCTCGACGCAACGAGGCAACTCCGAGATCGGTCGTCAAGCTCTCGTCAAAAAAGGCCTGCGCCTTTTCGGTAAGCTCATCCGCATTTTCTTGGAAGCCATAGGTGGTATCGATGAGGACCGGACGAGGCGGTTGGGCAAGGGACGCCAGCAGGGCCCGATGAACCTTGACCATCGATGGCGCAGTCTCACCAGATCCCATCAGTGCAATACGAGCTGTCATGTTGGTACTTTCTTCGTGACGATTCGGCCAGAGCTATAACGTTGTCCCTACCTTAACGAGTTCGGCCCAGTTCTCATTCCAAGCCGCTTCGATGCATCGTGCCAAGACACGCGAGCGACCCCCACATTCGTTGGTTGTCAGAGCCAGCGACTAGAACCATCTTCGACGCACCTGACGTCCTCGCCCTCTGGGCCTCAATCACAACGTATTGAAGCGCAAGAAAAGGGGAAGAGGAATGTCCATCACCGTCACACTGCTCGAAGATGCTATCCGCTCGCTGGCACTCGAAGGAGAATGGGAACGCTATCTCAAAGTTCAATCGCGGTTTCACACCTATAGCGCCCGCAACGCCCTGCTGATAGGGCGACAGTGCCCAAGCGCAACCCAGGTTGCCGGCTATCGCACCTGGCAATCGCTTGACCGCCAGGTGATCAAAGGTGCTCACGCCATCAAAATCGTAGCCCCCAGCCAACGCAGTGATGGATCACTGCAATTTCGCACGGTATCCGTCTTCGACATCAGCCAAACAACCGGTGCTGACCTGCCAGTCACACCGACGCTACTAATCGGAGATGACCCTATCGGACTCTTTGGTGCCCTCGCCCAAGTGGCGAACAATCACGGGTTTGTGGTTGGCCTCGATGCGCTGCCTGAGGGGATCAACGGCCTGTGCACCCACCGGGACCGCACCATCGCCATCTCCCACAACCTCTCCGCCCGCCACCAGGTCAAGACACTTGCTCACGAGTTGGGCCATGCCATTTTGCATGACGGAGCCGGGGTGACCCGCCCAATCGCCGAGTTCGAGGCAGAGTCAGTTGCCTACTTGGTATGCGGAGCTTTTGGGATCGAGACCGGCGAGTACACCTTTGGCTACATCCTTCAGTGGGCTGGTGGACCAGGCCGTGCGCTTGAGGCCATCGTCACCTGCGGCGAGAGAATTCGCACGACCGCCGAACTCATTGCCAGCGAGTCACGCATCGTCTTAGAAACCCCAGCCACGTGCCGGGTCGCCTAAGCGCCGTGTTGAAAGCCTCGATCCCTGGTATCAAGGGCGATACGGGCTATCGCCCGGCTTGACGCGCCGTACTGAGCGCATGCGGCCCATCGTCACGTGGCAGATGCCCTCATTAAACCAGGCATCCATCGCTGTGTCGGCTGGGTCTACGCCTGGGTGCCCATATCCTTTCGCCACAGGGAGCGGGCAAGGATCTTGGAGTCGTCCACCCTAAAGGCGTACTTGCCCGCGACCTCGCGGACCTCAGCCATGAGGCCATCGGAGAGGGTAGTGGGGTTGAGGCCAAGCTCCAGGAAGGTGTGGTTGTCGACCTTGAGGGTATTCTCGTCGGCCTCAAGGCGTGGGTTGGGGAGGTTTTGAACCTCGGCCCCAGTGTGGCTGGCGACCAGGTTGGCCAGGTCTCTAACCCGGTGGGTCTCGGTGACCTGGTTGAGGATGCGGGGACGGTCTCCTGGCTCTGGCGGGTTGGTAATGGCGAGTTCAATGCAGCGCACCGTGTCGGTGATGTGGATGAAGGCACGGGTCTGACCTCCGGTACCGTGTACGGTCAGTGGGTGGCCGATGGCGGCCTGCATGAGGAAGCGATTCAATACCGTCCCGTAGTCTCCGTCATAGTCAAAGCGATTGATCAGGCGCTCATCGACCACGGTTTGGGGGGTCTGGGTTCCCCAGACGATGCCTTGGTGTAAGTCGGTGACGCGGATGCGATCATTCTTGGCATAGAAGGCAAACATCAACTGGTCGAGGGTCTTGGTCATGTGATAGACCGAGCCAGGGCTTGTGGGGTGCAAGATGTCACGCTTGACGACTCCAGCTGGGGTCTCGAGCATGACCTCGAGGTAGCCCTCTGGGATCAAGGAGTCATCGGACCAGCCATAGCCATAGACACCCATGGTGCCAAGGTGTACCAGATGCACCGGCAGATCGGTATCGGCGATGGCGGCAAGCAGGTTGTGGGTGGCTCGGATGTTGTTGTCTACCGTATAGCGCTTGGTATCTACCGAGCGCATTGAATAGGGAGCTGAGCGTTGCTCAGCAAAGTGGACAACAGCATCGGGCTTCTCAGTGACTAACAGCTCTCGTAAGCGGTCGAACTCGGTGGCCAAGTCAAGGAGGTGAGTTCTGATCGTGTGATTTGATACCTCATGCCAGGTGTTGACCCGAACGCTCAGCGGCGAGATCGGGGTCAGTGACTCGGTCTCCATGTCGATGTCGATCTTGCGGCGTGAGAGGTTGTCGACGATCACGACCTCGTGACCAACCGAGGAGAGGTGTAGGGCCGTTGGCCAACCACAGAAACCGTCACCACCAAAAACTATGATCTTCATCTTTCCTCATTTCCTTCGAGCAGCTTAACCGTTCGAGTGCTTTGACCGCCTACCACCGTCAAGCAACCGCTGCATCCAGCCAACTGCTATGTCTAACCAACTGCTATGTCTAACCAACGATCGTGTCTACCGGTCGGCGTGGCCGACCACTCGTACCAACGTCTACCGTCATGGAGAGCCAATGCCGCGGACCTACACGTTCACAATCTCGTATCACCGAGCTCCACCAACGAGTCGAAACCGCGCCAAGGTGACGCCGCACAACAGCTCTAACCCCGGCCAATACTATCACGCATGAGACTACGCTGAGACCCTGGGCAAGACTTGAGAGCAACGTGATAATCAACCGCTAACACCTCCACGTTTGCGCGGTCGATTTTCCCCACCGTGGCGCCCCAGGTGCGGGCTGATCGACCTAGCGGTGACCATCGACCTAGCGGTGATCATCGACCTAGCGGTGATCATCGACCTAGCGGTGATCATCGACAGAGTCACGAATTGATCATTCAACGAAAAGTACATCACCCCGCTCTCCAACACAAGCAACCCACGGCAGAGCCTTTGCTACCTTGTCGAAGCGACCCGCGTCTTCCAGAATCTGAGATCACCATCTCTCAGACACGCACAATAAAGCCGAGAACCAAGTACGAACTGTAGCCACCACTCATGCAGCCATCGCTGCCACATCACTGGTCTCTGGGGGGGGACTGGACTCGGCCCAACGTTGCTGCTCAAATCGTCTGGCTCATCGGATGCCAGCCGGGACTGGCCCCTCGTCTTTGTCGCCGATATCCACAACCAGACTCGTCATCAGCAAGGACTTCACAGGCCGCGTGACTGAGTGTGTCGACGAGGGGCCGACAGGGGTGATTTAGGGTCTACGCGAATCGAATACCAGAAGACCGCTCCAGCTGGCACGCTGGGGTAACACTTACGTTCGATCAGGCGACGCTCAATCACCTCTGGATGGTACCCGCCTGAAACCACCACTTCAGCGACCAGGATCCACTGTTGGTAGGCTTGGCACGTGATGAGAAGAATCCTCCTTGTGTGCCTTGTGGGGCTAGTCGCTGGGCTTGGCCTGAGCGCTTGTGGCTCTGTGAGCGTTGCCAGCCACAAGCTCGCCTCCGACCACGGTTGGGTTTTGTCCTGTTCCAAACAACGATTGAGCGAGCCATCGTTTTTCATTCTTAACTGCGCCACGTCCTCCCCTCTCGTCGCCGATGCAACTTGGACGAGTTGGAGCGCCAACAGCGCCACCGGAACCGGGCGCCTAGGGGTTGCCCCGTGTAATCCGGTCTGCAAAGTGGCCTCGATGGACTTCTACCCTCACACCCAGATCACCCTCACCGATCCCACTACCGTCGATGGTCATTCGAGGGTGTTTACTCACGTCAAGATCGTCTACACCTTTGAGGGCAAGCGCTATTCGTTCGAACGCACCCTGGTCTCCTAGTTCGCCCTAGGTCCATGGTTGGGAGCCATCGAGTACGATATCTGCCCGTCGATCAGGGCGCTCTTGATCGAAATAGCGATCCTCATCGCGCATCCACTGCTCCCAATAGGCTCGCATGGCTTCACCATCGCGAGCCAGCCCTCGTCGGAGGCGTTCATCTCGGGGCGTCTCCACCCAGATCGTCAACGCTAGGTCCCCACGGAACTGATCCCGAGACGATGAGACACCCTCAAGGATGACGAAGGGAGTCGGGTCAACCTCGACCCACTCACCGAGCGCCCGCGCGATCCAGTCGTAGCGTTGATAACGAACCCGCCTCTTTGCTCGAAGCGGAACCAGCACCTGCTCAAGTAGGCGAGGCGCCCAGTCAAGATTGTTTTCCCAGGAGGCGAAGTCATCGGTATGTAGTACCGGACAATCATCGAGCCACGTGCTAAGGATGGCTGCCAATGTCGTCTTGCCAGCCCCACCAAGGCCATCGATGGCGATGACGCGGGTACTCATACCGGCGGGTAGCACGCACCCGCGAATCATGGCAACGATTGCCTCGACATTCACCATCTGAACTTACGCTCTCTCGACCCAACGCTCTGGCCACGGTGCATGATCACCGCCTTTGCCCTGCCCAACACTGCTCGGCGCAGTACCTCTGCACCCTACCGCAGATGTTGTAGACACCAGCGTCTTTTCGGTCGGCGGCCCACCCCTGTCAACTTATATCAGTCATACCACCGCTGGCTGCGACAGCGATCAAAGGCTTCGCTGGCAGGGTGAAAACCCAGATGGCCCTCGTGACCGGGCCTCGATTGCGGCCCTGGCTAACGCTTTGTTCATCTCCCCAGGTTGCTACCGCTCTCTCCTCACAGGGCACTACGTCGAGGCAATCGGCGACGCTGCAATGCACCCATAACCGCAAAACGACGGCGAGGCATTTGCGTCAGCGGCGACAATACGCCAGATGATCGCAATGGTGAAGCCTTTGACTTCTCAATTCGCAAAGGCAACCCCTAGACTAGGCACCAACGAACGGTAGAGCTCAGGTGGCCAGGCGTCGCAGGGGGAGTCGCGTTCAGTGCCGGTCATACGCTGAGTCAGCCGAGGAGAAAAAACGGATGCGTCGAATTCTGGTCATGGCGGTCATCGTCGCGCTCGCACTGCTCGCATGGCCGAACGCGACACGAACCGACACATCGCCGGCGACCTCACAGCGACCACCGAGCCAAACGTCTACTTTGGGTGCAACCCAACTCACCGCGGACACGGCCCCTTCACAGCCTGGCTACTATCTCGCCAGCAAGGATGGGGGTGCCTATGCGTTCGGGACACCTTCTTACGGGTCGACTTACACCTATGGGTTGACCGGGCTTGGGGGGTCGCATCCACTCAATGCTCCGATCGTGGGGATGGCTGCGGCACCGAACGGTGGCGGATACTGGATGGTGGCGGCCGACGGTGGAGTCTTTGACTTTGGGGATGCGCCATTCGAGGGCAGCCTCGTGGGCAAGCGCATCTCTGCTCCAATCGTTGCGATGGCCGCCACGTCCACGACACCGACGATCACCACGACTGCGTTGCCGAGCGCGATCGTGGGCGAGCCCTATGCTTCGTCGATCACCGCTACCAACCTGGGGACGGCAGGTACGTTGAGCGCAACGGGATTGCCAGCCGGCCTCAGCTTGACCCAGTCTGGGACCATCCAGGGGACCCCGACAAGCCCGGGGGTCTCGACCGTCACCGTGACGGCGACGAATGGCGCTGCCACGAGCACCCAGTCTCTCGACCTCGCCGTCACCGAGCCACTCCAGGGTCTCACCACCAGCGTCACGCCGCAGGCCTCGTCGAACTGGGCCGGCTACTACGTCGAACCGGGGAGCTATGACGCGATCACCGGAACCTTTATTGTCCCTACGCTCTCGGCCAACCAACCCTCCTACTGCTTGGGTTCTCAACCGGGGCCAACCTGCTCGCTCTCTGAATGGGTCGGCATCGATGGCGCCAACAACGCATCGTTGATCCAGGCTGGGGTTGAGCTCACGCCGGTCGGGAACGGTTCGACCTATCAGGTCTATCCGTGGTGGGAGATCCTCCCAAACGTGCAGACCAATGTCAACACCCTCACCATCTCCGCAGGCGATCAGGTGACCATCAACATCTACAAGACCGACAGCGCCGCCAACTGGGAGATTCAGATCATCGACGACACCACCGGCAACGCCTTTACCACAACCCAGACCTACAACGGTCCTGGCGCATCGGCTGAGTGGATCGTGGAGGCACCATCGACGACGAATGGGGCCATCCTTCAGGTTCCAACCCTCAACTCCCCCGTCACGTTCTCAAATCTCGGCGTCAACACCAGCGCAAATGGGTCGGTCTCGCAGGCCGTCCAGAGCTTCCTTTGTCAGGTGACCACCGAGCAACCAGGATCGTTGTCGAGCGACCAGTTTCAGGTGACTCAGCTTGCGGGAGCAAGTGGACCGTGCTTGAACGCATCGCTTTTTAACAGTGGTAACGGCACCAGGATCAAGACCAGCGCCGAGAATACGAAGATCGAAGCGCTGCAGTAGTACCATCTTGGTTATGAAGCAATTTCACCATGTCGTCGTCGCCGGACTTGGAGTTTTAGGCGCCCAGATCGCCTACCACAGCGCCTACTCCGGCTTTGCAGTCACCGGTTACGACGTTAACCAGGAGAGCCTTGACGTGGGCCGGGTGAGACTCGAGCAGTTACGTGATAGCTATGGGATCCGCGTTCTCGATCGTGATCCGGTCAAGGCACAGGCGGGGTTCGAGAGAATCACCCTAACGACCGACCTCAGCGAGGCTGCGCAAGGAGCCGACCTCGTGATTGAGGCCATTCCAGAGGACCTTGAGATCAAGCGGAGCTTTTATACAAAGCTTGGGCCCATGTTGGCACCGACGACGATCATTGCCACCAACACCTCGACGCTGCTCCCGAGCGACCTGATGGACGCAACCGGACGCCCAGATCGATTCTTAGCGCTGCACTTTGCCAACCAGATCTGGCGACACAACACCGCGGAAGTCATGGGTACCTCGTCCACCGACCCCGCCATCTACGAGCAAGTGGTGACCTTTGCCAAGCAGATCGGTATGATCCCGATCGAGATCAAGAAGGAGCAGGCAGGTTACCTGCTCAATTCGCTCCTGGTCCCATGGCTGATGGCGGCAAGCTCGCTCTTCATGGATGGGGCCGCCGACCCAGCGATGATCGACCTGACCTGGCGGACCGCCACGGGTGCCCCAGCCGGGCCCTTCCAAGTCTTTGACGTCATCGGAATTCGCACCGCGTACGCGGTGTCTGCGGCCGGCGATGCCAACCAGCAAGCGTTCGCCAACTACCTAAAAGAACACCTCCTCGATCAGGGCAAACTTGGGGTCGAGTCCGGAGAAGGCTTCTACCGTTACCCCGCGGGTGACGACCAAGATCCGGGGACTGACGGCGACTGATGACACCGTGGACCGATCAACCATGGTGGGGCAGCCCTGATAGAGCGATCCTGATGGAGCGATCATGATGGAGCGACGCAGGGTCGACCACTCCTACCTGACGTCGTTCGCCTACGCTGATGCGACACGACTCGGAGCGAGGATCGCCATCTATGACTATCAACAGCCCAAGATCGATCTCGTCGCCGAGGTCCGCGATGCCCTAGGTGTCACCCAAGGCATGCGCGCACTCGATGTCGGTACCGGGGACGGGCGCTATGCACATGCCATCACCAAAGATGGCGGCTCGGCGATCGCCCTCGACCTCTCCCTCGGCATGCTCAAAGGGGTCGGTGGAACATGGACACGAGTCGTGGCCGACGCTGAGACACTCCCCTTTACCAGCGCCTCGATCGATCGCATCGTCGCTGCCCACATGCTCTATCATTTGGCGCACCCCCAACAGGCCTTGGCCCAATTCGCTCGCGTCCTCACCCCCGAAGGTGTTCTCATCGCAACTTCCAACACCGAGATCCACCTTCAAGAGATGCGCCGGCTCTGGGACGAGCTTCTCGACGATCGAGGGCTTAACACCCAGGAACCAAACCTTGCCTTGATGAACCTTGAGCTGCCTATTGATCGATTGCTCGCCGACGCCGGTGCCACCTTTCACCACGTCGAATCAAGGCTCCTTACCAGCTCGCCGCGTTGTGACAACGCGGAGGCGCTCTTCGCCTACGCAGCATCGACCACCGCTGCGATGACGACCAGCGAGTTAGGGTACGATCTGCTCACGCCCTTTGGCGACAAGGTTCAAGCCCTCATCGAATGCGACGGAGCCTTCAATATCACGACGCAGGTCATCCTTATCCGCTGCACGGATCCTCGCTCAACACCGCTTCAACTCATCGAGGACCAGTAGATTGAAGGCCAGTCGATCGACGATCGCTGCTTGATCGAGCACAGCTCAACTGACACGTCACCACGCCCTCAGTCGCACGATCCATCCAGTCACTGTCGGCGCGCTCGCTTCAACCGTTCTATGAACCTCACACAAATCCACTCACGTAGGTTTGCAGTTCACTTACTGCTTCGTCGGAGCCAGTTTCACCAGACGCCAAACCTAGGCTTGGTGTTTGGCCAGAGCTTTCTTCTCCACAGTCGTTACTTCCGGCGGAACTCGCCGCGTTGGTGTCTCGGTCATGGGAAGCACCACAACCGTCGCAGGTCCACTCACGGACGCTCAACGGCATAGACGCGGCTACTCGTCCGCAGGCGGAACAAGTCTTCGAGCTTGGATACCAACGGTCAATAATCACGAGCTGACTACCGAACTTCTCGCACTTGTACGAGAGCTGTCGCTTGAACTCGAAGAACCCCATGTCAGACACAGCTCTTGCAAGGTTGTGGTTGTTAACCATGCCAGGGACATGCAAGGCTTCAATGCAGATCACTTCGTAGTTCGAGGCCAGTTCGGTAGTGAGTTTGTGGAGTGAGTCGTTACCTATGTCGGCGATCCTCGCGTTGAGTCTCGCCAGCTTCAGTTGTGCTTTGTGCCTGTTCTTTGAACCTTTCTGCTTGCGACTGAGCTGTTTGCTGAGTCGGTGTTGCTTCTTGAGTAATTTGGCTTGTGCTTTCGGCCCATCGCTCTTCTCTCCGTTTGAGAGCGTCGCCAGCGTCTTAACCCCAAGATCGACACCGACCGAGCGTTTGGTTTTGATGGTGGGAGAGGAATCATCGACTTCAACTGCAAAACTTACGAACCATTGGTCTGTTCGTCTTGATACGGTGGCCGAGAGTATGCGCCCATCAAAACGCAATGGCTCTGACATGCGAACATACCCAAATTTCGGTATTCGGACTCGGTTGGGGTCTACTCCGAAAGTCCCGCTCGACAAAGAGAAGGAGTCGCAAATGCCCTTCTTCTTGAATTTTGGATACCGACCTCTGCCCTTGAAGAAGTTGTCGAACGACGACCCCAAATCAATCAGTGCTTCTTGGGGTGCACACTTGGTGACATCCATCATCCACGGGAACGGTTCACGCTTGATGCTGTTGAGTTCGCACCGAAGCAAGTACTGGCTTGGAGCCAGGACAGAGGGGTCTGCCTTATGAGCTTCGTAGCGCTCTTTCCAACGAGCTAATCTCCAGTTATACGCGAAACACGCTGTACCGCCAGCTCGCACACGGTGGCTAGCCTGCTTGTGGACGGCCCCTTGTGGGCGGTTATCACGGATTATCGACCGCCTCGGTCATGGATTCAATCATCCGTTTCGCCTTGTGTGATCGTGATCCGTAGAACCGAGCACCAAAGACCTCAATGATCTCCAAGACGTCGTTTGCTAGATCTTCTTCAAAGGAGGGATCTCGGCCTTGGTTGATGATGAGCACTTCGCACTCTCTCGCCGCACAAACGGCAAACACTAGCTCTGCACCAAACCTCAAGTCGGTCTGTGTGGGTGAGAACCAGTCTTTTCAACCTCTCCGTTGACGATGCCGTCGAGTAAGCGCTTGAGACTTTTCTGCTGGCAGTTCATACCGGAACCCAAATCGGAGATCACCTCGTCTATCCACCCTTGCGACGCACAATAGCGTTCGAGCACATGGGCCTGTCGTTGTAGGTCTGCTTGTTGATCCTTCGATGACACCCGCGCATAGGTGACCGTTTTGCGGTCTGGTTGACCAACTGGTCGGAACCCCATCGTCTGGATCTTGGTCAGGTCGTACCGTCGATGACCACCAGGGGTCATTTCAGTGGGTTGTACCAGCCCATCGCGATCCCACCGCCTGAGCGTCTACATGGACACACCAAGGGCTTGCGCGGTCTCGCTCATGGTTAACATGTTCCCCATTATGGTGGCACTTTACCACATATGGTGGAGAATCAGCGTATTGTAGCGTACCCTTACTGCCATCATCTGACCCCTGGTGAGGCTACACCCCGAGAAGGTGGCGCGCCTCATCACTCGATCGAAGATCATTCGCAGTGGCTTCGAGACGAATCCTGCCCTTTTCAAGGACATATCCTCGGTCGATGATCGAGAGGGCAAAACCCATGTTTTGCTCGCTGATGAGCATCGACATTCCGAGATCCTTCAACTCGAGCAGCTGGCGCCCAACTTCCTCGACGATAGTTGGCGCGAGCCCCTCAGACGGTTCGTCCAGCAGCAATAGCTTGGGGTTCCCCAGCAACGCCCGGCCAAGCTTGACCATCTGGGCCTCACCACCCGAGAGCACCCCAGCTCGGCGATCCATCAACACGGCGAGCTTCGGGAAGGCAGCGACGACCCGATCGATGTCCCAAGGATTCTCGGTCTTACGCGCAGCCTTTGTCGCGAGCACGAGGTTCTGCCGCACCGTCAAATCACCAAAGACTCGGCGTCCACTCGGGACAAGACCCACACCGAGATTAGCCACTTTATAGGCGGACTTCCCTTGGATCGGGCGCTCTTCGAAGGTGATCAACCCGGAGCGCGGCGGGGTTAGTCCGGTAATGCTACGCAACGTGGTGGTCTTACCGGCCCCATTACGGCCCAAAAGCCCGATGACCTCACCTGCCTCCACCGAAAGCGAGACCCCTTGGAGCACATGCGAGCGATCGTAGTAGGTGTTGATGGACTGCAAGTCAAGTATCACGACAGACCCTTGCTAAACTCTGAGGTGCCGAGGTAGACCTCCACCACCGTTGGATTGGTACGTATCTCATCAGGCGGACCCTCGGCGATCGTTTGGCCCTGATGCATGACCGTGACTACATCTGCCAACGAAAAAACCACACTCACATCGTGTTCCACGATCAAGACGGTAAGACCGTTGGCATGGACCAGTTCACGCACCAGATTGACCGCGCGCAGGGTCTCAGATGGTGACATGCCGGCTGTCGGCTCATCGAGTAGCAAGACCTTCGGCTTCATCGCTACCGCCAGTGCCACCTCGAGGGCTCGCTGATCGCCATGGGATAGGTCCCGGGCTGTTGCTCGAGCAAGTCCTGAGAGGCCGACCTGATCGAGCAGGGAGGCGACCTCGTCATCAACGTCACGGCTGAACAAGCCAAAGAGTCTCGCTGAATGTCTACGCCTTGAGGTCACCGCAACCTCTAAACACTCTTGTACGCTGAGCCGCCAGAAGACGTTGGTGGCCTGAAAGGCACAACCCAGTCCTCGCATCATCAGCTTGTGCGTGGAAAGCCCAGTGACATCCGTGCCGTCGAGTACGACCCGTCCGGCGTTCGGGTGCAACTCGCCAATGATGACGGAGAACAGTGTCGACTTACCAGCACCGTTCGGCCCGATCACCGCCCGAATCTCTCCAGGCATCACCGACAAGGAGACGCCATCGACCGCGCGAAAGCCGTCAAACTCCTTGATCAGGCTGTCAACAACGAGAATTGGTTCAGCCATCGTTACTGCTCCTCATCGTCAAAGATCTGCTCATCAAAGACGTCATGGGAAGCAACCTGCGCAGGATCCTCCTCATTGGACGGCACGCGCCCTAGGCGAGCAAGTACAAACCGACGAATCGGTGGCCCGAGCCCAACCAGGCCATCTGGGGCCAGGAGCACCACGCCAACGAGGACGACGCCAAGCACCAGCTCCCATTGCGAGGTGTATTGGCTGATTTCAAGCTTGCCGACCTCGAAGATCACCGCTCCAATCACCGGGCCCATAAAGCTGCCGATGCCGCCAACCAGTGCCGCCAGCAATGGGTTGCCCGCCTCCAGCCAGTTGAACAGGTGCGGATAAGCCGACGAGTTCTGGACCACCAAGAGCGCCCCGGCGACACCGGCTCCAGCTCCAGAGATCACAAACCCGATGAGTTGATGTTTATAGACGTTGACCCCGACCGCCGCTGCTCGCCGACGATTTTCACGGATGGCCTTGAGGGTAACCCCAAATGGGGAGATCATGATGAAGTACATGACGACGATGGCCACGACCGCGAACGCCGCGATAAAGAGATAACCAGAGGTCACGCCGGAGATCGATTGGGGAATCATGTTTCCAAAGATGCCGGTCGCCCCTTGCGTGTAGCTATAGGCCTGTTCCACGATGGTATGCACTAGTTGGGTAAAAGCAAGGGTGACCAAGGCAAAGAACCAACGCCGCGTCCGAAGTGCCACGAGACCGACCGGAATTGCGGCAATAGCGCCGAGGATCGGAGCGAGGATAAAGAGAGCCCAAAACGGCCATTTATAGTGGTACCACCCAAGCGCCAAGGTGTAGGCACCGACTCCGTAAAAGAGCGACTGACCAAAGGTCACCAAACCGCTATAGCCCACCACAATATTCGTCGAAACAGCGAAGACCGCCATAACCAGCACTGACTCGAGGATGGAAATCTGGCCGGAACTTAGGACAAAGGTCGCGATGACCAACAACCCAATGCCGATGAGCGCCCAAACCAAGGGACCGCGGTCTATCTTCTTCGGTGATGACAGCTCACCCCCGGAGGTCGCCGCATTCCGCGGACGTACAATCGCCATGGCGTCAATCCCCTGTTCCGACACGACCAAAGATACCACTTGGCCGCACCACGAGTACAACAATCATCACAACATAGACACTGATCGGTGCCAGCGACGGTAGGTAGCGCGCACCAAAGGCATCGACGAGACCGATCAACACTGCAGCGACTGCAGCTCCAGAGATGGAGCCAAGCCCCCCAATCACCGAGATGATGAAGGCATCGATGAGAATCGATTGGTCAAGCCCAGCCGAGATCGAGATCTGTGGTGCCGCGATCGCACCCGCAATACCGGCTAAGAGCGCCCCGAAGGTAAAGACGAAGAGATAGATTCGCGAGACATTCACTCCCGTCGCAGCCAAGAGCTCGTTATCCTCAACGGCCGCACGGATCTTCCATCCGAGCGTGGTGAAGCGCAAGAGCGCAAACATCACACCGCCGACGACGAGCGCAACCAGGATGATCACCACGGAGTACTCAGGAAACGACTGACCGAATATCGTGAGGCTACCAGCGACCGAGGGCGCCGTCGAAACCGTCCGATCGGATGATCCCCAGATCACGAGTCCAAGATCAGCAAAGACATAGAACAGACCGAAGGTCGCCAGCATCTGCGAGAGGTGCTCTCGTCGATAGAGGCGACGCATCACCGTAACCTCAACAAGGACCCCGAGCGCCGCTATCACCAACGGAGCGATGATCAACGCACCCCAAAAGTGCAGCTCCGAACTCGAGGCACCCACAATCGTTGAGACGACAAAGGCCGCGTACATGTAGAAGCTGCCATGAGCAACATTGATGAGCCGGAGCGAACCGAAGATCAGCGTCAGTCCTGCTCCGACCAGAAAGAGCGTACCAGCCTCAGCGAGGCCGGTGAGAACGGTGACGAGCACACTTCCCAAGTCGCATGTCCCCTTTCATGTGAGCCCTGGAGCGAGGGAATACTCTCGGTCTCCCTCGCCCCAGGTGATGGAACTCAACCTCGAAGCTTCAGAGCCTGGGAACAGGACATCAATGTCGCCGTCGGACTGGACACAAAGAGATTGGTCAACAACGGGAACCCGTACTTGGCCGAAACGCTACTCGCCACTTTGCCGAAGTAGTCGGGAACAACCGCTTGGTTGTCACAGGCCTGGAACTGGAACGTACCCTTCAGCGTGTGGACAGTATCGCCCTTGAGTGCCGCAGAAACAGCATTCCCGGTGAACGATTTCGCCTTCTCGACCCCTTGCGCCCAACTCTGGACCGCCGAATAACCAAGCACTCCCCACTCAGAGGGCCACGAGCCATAGAGGCTATGGAACTGGTTGGTAAAGGTCTTCATTGCCGCGGTATGAATGGCAAAGAACGGAGCTCGGTCGTTGAGATAGAGGTTCTTCGTCGGCGTCGCCTTGCCAAGTGCCAACAGCGTATCGGTTCCAGTGGGTCCGAACACCGCCGTCTTTGAAAAGAGGTTGTAGCTTTCAGCCTGCTTGATAAAGGTGATCTCATCGCCACCGAAGATGCCCAAGAAGATCATCTGGGGGTGGGTGGCTAGGGCAGCCGAGATGGCCGAGGTGAAGCTCGGTTGACCGATCTGCGTGTAACTCGTCCCGAGGTTCACCAACTTGATACCAAGACTCTTCATCGAGGCCTGGAAGGAGTCGATGTCGTCTCGTCCAAACGAATAATCTGGTGTGATGAAGTAGTACCGGCGATACGGCAACTTCGAAAGATATTGCGCTGCACCGAGCGGCTCCATGTAGGTATTTGGCTGCAGCTGAAATGCATACTTTGAATAATCGGTGGTCACTGTGGCGATATCATTTCCATTCCAAATCATCAGCGGAAGCTGATACTTGGTGGCCAACGACTCCATAGCACCAACGGTCGAACTCGTCGAAGCGCCAAGAAGTGCGACCACATGGTCATTCTGAATAAGGCTCTGGGTGTTCGAGATCGCCGTTGGAACCGAGGCGTTGTCGTTGCGAAAATCAACCAGCACTTTTTTGCCCAACAAACCACCACTCTTATTGATCGCGTTGACCGCCATGGTGATACCATCATCGCCATCAACCCCCGACTCCCCGAAGAAGCCGCTGGTAGCCGTATCAACACCGATAGTGACCGTACCACTGAATTTGCTCTTCGAACTCGACGAGCTGGTCGAACTACTCGAACTACTTGACCCACACGCTGCCAAAAGCGCCGCGGCCATCGCGACTCCTGCAATCGCTACCACGCGCTGACGGGCCTTACGAATTTTCCGTGCCAACTGATTCCCCCCTGTCATCAATGCTCAAAGCTCCAATTGGCCTTGAGAGCCATTGCGATGATGTAACAACCCGCAATTCGCATCGTTGCGAACTTCCACAGGGCGAACAGTTGTGAAGATCGCCGAGCGAGGTTGAACACCTGAGCCTCAGCGTAGCAAGCTTTCACAGAAATGTCAACCATTACTCAGCATAAACTAAGAAAGACCTTATAATTCTTTAGCAAAGCACTGGTAGCTTCTCGAAATTGGAACATAACTTGTTACAATTAGACGGTTTCTTGAACAAGTCGCCCCAAAGTTGTCGAGGCGCAACCCCATGGAATTCGATCCCTGTAGAATCGCGATCATCTCCGGCAGACGACCCCACCGCACTGCTCGCTCATAATGACTTGGCCAAGGGCTCCAGATTACAGCCACCAAACCGTCGCGTGGGTTACTCTTAGGTGCTGGTGAGCCGCACACAAAGATCGACACCCACCAAGAAAGCAAGGTCAGGCGCTGGGTTAAGGCTCTGAGGTTCTCTTGCTAGAAGGTCCTGATACCTCTTGTGTCACCAGCATCTTGAGCATCGGTCCAACAAGTCGCGCTGCCTCATCCACGAAGCCACGATCGGTCTCTTCCACCATTTGTCGGCTGAGCATGATCCCCCGGATCACCGCCAAGACCGCATGGGCCACCGGCACCGAACGATCCACAGACATCTCAAAGTGCTCGCGCAACGCACTCTCGATCAAGGTGATCCAGTCATCCATAGCGTGGGAAAGAAATTCCCCATAGAGATCACGATCGCGCATGCTGGCTCCGACCAGCTCAAAGAAGAGCTTGTTGGCGCCGTCGTTCTCAGGTTCCGAGATGTCCTCAATCGCAGCCCAAAAATACTGCTCAAAGTCGGCTGGGGTAGGGTGATTCGCCGCCATACGTGTCTGAAGGCCCCTGCGCTGATCGTTGGCCAAACGCGCCAACAGTTGCTCAAGGAGTTTGTCTTTGGAGCCAAAGTGATGCTCAAGCGTGTTGGGTGCCACACCCAGCTCGTCTGCTAACTTACGGTAGGTGAGCGATACCAAACCATTGGCCTTGAGATACTCTGTTGCCTGTTCGGTAAGCTCCTCGCGACGAGGGTTACGTTTGTCACTCTGTTCCATTGGCCATAGCATACGAGCTCGGCTGCACAACATGTTGACCCAGTTCGATCAGCTCCGAACCACTTCCTCCAACTTCTTCATGGCAATCACCAAAAAAGGATTCTCGGGTTCGATCACGGTCTCCACCTCGATTGGTGCGCCAGGGCAAATAGCCCATCGGCGCAACGCTTCCCTCAACACATTAAAGCTCTCGTCAGGGATCTGCACCATGGGCCAATCATGGTTAACAGGTGTCAATGGCCCCGGGTATCTTTGGCGCAGGGTGTCGATATCACCGAGTTTCAAGGTCACCAGGTGCGTGTGACCAGTGAACCAAAGAGCGAAGGCTCGCCTCATATCTGGTGGTCGGAACCGGTGTCGATCCGGTGACCTCACGCTTTTCAGGCGTGCGCTCTACCTGCTGAGCTATCCGACCGCAAACTGCGATTGTGGCGGACCCGACGGGATTTGAACCCGCGACCTCCGGCTTGACAGGCCGGCGTGCACTCCGAGCTGCACCACGGGTCCCTACGCAATCGCTTGCAAGTAGATCAGTATATAAGACTCACAAGCTCGGGCACTGCAGCTGAGCCAAACTCATGCCCGCGACAGCCGTTCCATGAGGTTGTCGCCGACTTCGGCCGGCATTACAAGATCGCCATACCCCGTCAAGGCAGCGAGCCCCGGCTTAAAGGTGCCGTGAAAGTCAGAGCCACCGGTGATGAGCAGGTCCAGGTCACGTGCAAGAGCGACCAGTTCGTTGCGCTGCTTGAGCTCATAGCCTCCGTAGAGGCACTCGACCCCCGCCAAGCCCATTTGCTTGAACTCACGCAACCTGGCACCAAGTGAGGACAGGGGGAGCCCCAGGCTTAGCGGGTGAGCGATCACTGCCACAAATCCAAGCTCGGCACACATGGGCCCGATCTCCTCGATACCAAAGAGCGTTTTGGGACTATAAAGAGGACGCCCCTTGGCCAAGTATCGATCAAAGGCATCCTGAATGCTCTCGGCATAGCCGTGATCGACGAGAACTCTGGCAAAGTGTGGGCGTCCGACGCTCTTGGCGAGGAAGTTCGGGGCGCCAGCCGCAGCGAGGACTTCGGCCTCGGTGATCGAGAGCCCCAGTTGATTGGCACGATCCAAAAGCTCGAGGTTGCGATTACGACGCGCAAGCGCCAAACGCTCGATGTTGGCGGCGAGTTCACTGGTCGAAATCGAGTGGCCGTAGATCAAGAGATGAAAGGTGCCACCGCTCCAGTTGAGCGATAGCTCCACACCCTCGGGAGGAGTGAGTTCGGCATCGAGCGCATCACGAAAGGCATCGCTCCCAGCGAGCGTGTCGTGATCGGTTAAGACGGCGAGATGGACATGGCCTAGATCACGGGCGAGCTGACCGGGGTCGACCGAGCCGTCAGAGGCATTGGAGTGGAGGTGCAAATCGCATAACGGTGGCGAAGATGCTGACATGATAGACAATGAGTCTAGCCACCCCAGAGCGAATGGTCAGGTTCACAGACATTCATCCATTCGTCGTGAGCACAATGGTGGTCCAAGATGACGCGAAGATGTTGTTAGATAGGTGCAGTACATTTGTGTCAGAGAGAGATTGTGTCAGAGGGCAGGCAGTCTTGGCTGAACATGTTGCAGCGCTCTGACCGTGACATGTACACGGGGCTCGCTGGGTACAACACGTTGGCCCGCACCGCCGCCCTGACGCTGTCGACGTCCGTCTTAACGACCCACAACCGTCTCGCTGTCACATCGTCTGTCAACGACGGTCTCTACCAACATCGGAGCCGCATAACCGACTCTTGCGTACCCGTCGCCAGCCATCCGCTGACTGATGGCTGGGCAACGGATCGTTAGCCAACGCCATCTCCATCGACAGTGATGGTTCCATCGCCAATGTCAGGTCTATCGAGGTGCGCCCGACCTGCAAAAAATCCCGATGATCCATCGGTGACACGCAAAGAAATGCTAGGCTAAACATACCGTGATCGAAGATCCCCAGAACAACCATCCGGAGCACGACCCACTGGCCCGTGATCATCCGGAGGAGGCTTGCGGGGTCTTTGGTATCTCCTTACCAAACGAAGCCGTCTCCTACCTCACCTTTGACGGCATCTACGCGCTACAGCACCGCGGGCAAGAGTCTGCAGGCATTGCGGTCGCGGACCGTGGCGAGGTGACGGTTGTGAAGAACCTCGGGCTCGTGAGCGCGGTCTTTGACGAGTCGACTCTCGCCTCGCTACCTGGTGACATGGCCATTGGACACACCCGATACGCCACCGCAGGTGACCGTAGTTGGCACAACGCCCAGCCCATCTTTCGAGCCAGTGGTGAATACGGCGTCGCTGTCGCTCACAACGGGAACCTCACCAACTCCGCCGATCTCGTTGACCGCCTCTTTGACACCATCGCAGTCCAACCCTCCGACACTGAGATCATCGCCCAACTGGTCTCGGTTGCTGTTGCTCGCTCGCGACCATCCACTGTCGAGGACTACGCCGCTGCCGTCCGTAACGCCCTCGATGAACTGAGGGGGGCGTATTCACTCGCGATGCTCGACGGCGACCGGATCATCGGTGCTCGGGATCGGGACGGTTTTCGTCCGCTGTGTCTTGGGAGCATCGCACCCAACGGCTGGGTGATCGCATCGGAGTCACCAGCGCTTGACGTCATCGGTGCCGAGTTCATCCGCGAGATCGACCCTGGGGAGATTGTGATCATCGACGCTGATGGTGCGCATAGCTTCCCTTGCCAGGATCCTCAACCTTCGCACCTATGTATCTTCGAGTTCGTCTATTTTGCTCGGCCCGATACCAAGCTCCTCGGCAAAGAGGTGCACGGCACCCGTAGGGCGATGGGCGAATACCTCGCTCACACCCTCCCGGTAGCCGCCGACATGGTCATGGGGGTTCCAGACTCAGGAGTTCCCGCAGCCGAGGGCTATGCGTTAGCCGCAGGCATTCCCTATGGTCAGGGGCTGGTCAAGAATCGTTACATCGGTCGAACCTTCATCAACCCAGGTGTCAAGAGCCGCCAGGATGCCATTCGCAGGAAGCTCAATGTACTCGAGGAGAATGTGCGGGGCAAGCGGGTGGTCGTGGTCGATGACTCAATTGTCCGTGGCTCCACAACAAAGTCGATCGTTCGACTGCTCAAGCTTGCTGGCGCGACCGAGGTGCATCTGAGGATCTCATCACCCCCCTATCGCTGGCCCTGCTTCTATGGCATCGACACGCCCAATCGACCCGATCTCATCGCCGCTCACCACAGCGTCGAAGAGATCACCGCATTGCTTGGCGCCGACAGTCTCGCCTATCTACAACTTGGTGACCTGCGCAAGGCTATCGGCACCCCTGAGGGATTTTGTGACGCCTGCCTCACCGGCAACTACCCCGTCGCACTGAACACTCAATTCGCCGGCCAACAGGTGCTCTAGAAAGGACATCCGTGGATTACCAGCAGGCTGGCGTTGATCTGGTCAACGCCGAGGAGGCGGTGCGAGCGATCTCGTCGGCCGTTCGCTCCACCTACAACGCCAATGTCGTCTCAGATATCGGCGGCTTTGGTGGCCTCTATCGTCTCGGAGACGAGGGCTCTAGTGTGCTGGTCGCCACCACCGACGGGGTGGGAACCAAGACCGAGGTTGCTCGTGCTGGACGACGGTGGGAGGGGATCGGTCAAGATCTCGTCGCCATGTGCATCGACGATCTCGTCTGCACCGGAGCCAAACCACTCTTCTTCCTCGACTACCTCGCCGTCGGCAAGAATACCCCGTCGCTGATTGCCACGCTGGTCGCTTCCATGGCGAGGGCACTCAAATCGGCTGACACCGCCCTGATCGGCGGAGAGATCGCCGAACACCCAGGCACCATGGCCCAAGATCAAGTCGACCTGGCTGGCTTTGCCGTCGGACTCATGGATCCGACGACCGCGATAGGGGCCGAACGCGTGCGGCCAGGGGATCGCGTGATCGGGCTGCCCTCGCCGAATCTGCGCTCGAACGGTTTTTCCTTGGTTCGTGCGGTCTATGCGGATTTGTTGCGACACGTGAGTGACGGCGTCGCGACCAACGATGAACTCGCCCTCTATGAGGAACTCATTGAACCTTCCGTCCTGTACGCCCCACACGTGCTGCCCCTCATCGCAGATTCGCTATTGAACGCGGCTAGTCACACCACCGGGGGTGGTCTGGTCTCCAACCTCGCACGGGTGGTACCTGATGGCCTGAGCGCCGTGATCGACCCAGACGCCTGGGAATGGCCAGCGATCTTCCAACGTCTGATGCGCGACGGGGCGATCGAACTCCATGAGATGCGGCGTACCTTTAACCTTGGTATCGGCATGGCACTCGTCGTGAATCCGACTCACGCCGACACCGTCCTGGCCCGCTATCCTGGTTCGTTGGTTATCGGAACTATCGACGAAGGAGACGAGGGAGCACGATGGGCCTAAGCGCCGCAAACCTGGCAGCAGCGCGTGCAGAGCTGATCGCAGCCATCAAAGCCGACGCCGTTACCCACGGCGATTTCACCCTCAAATCCGGGTTGCAATCAACCTGGTTTATCGACACGAAGCGTGCGATCTGTCGGCCACCAATCCTCTATCGCATGGCCCAACTCGCACTGACGGCCATCTCGGATGAGGTAACCGCCATCGGTGGCCTGACGATGGGGGCTGATCCTGTCGCCTTTGCCACCGCAACCCTCGGTCAAGCAGAGGGGCGCCACCTTGGGGCCTTTTCTGTGCGCAAAGAGGTGAAAGATTATGGGCAGGGTGGCCGAATCGCGGGGTCGCTCAATCCCGAGGA
Organism: Ferrimicrobium sp.; assembly: GCA_022690815.1. Classification (NCBI taxonomy): domain Bacteria; kingdom Bacillati; phylum Actinomycetota; class Acidimicrobiia; order Acidimicrobiales; family Acidimicrobiaceae; genus Ferrimicrobium; species Ferrimicrobium sp. Next base: position 7,845 of record JALCZJ010000010.1, on the reverse strand, counting down.
TCGCGTCTGCGTCGTCGAGGACACCCCGTCGCGAGGAACATCGTTGTTGGCCGCGATCGAAGCTGTACAGGCCAGTGGTGCCACCGTCGTCCAGGCTCTCGCGATTGTCGATCGAGGCGGTACTGCTGCCTCGGTGGTGGCACCCATCCCATTTATCGCCCTCCTGAGTGCCCCTGATCTTGGCCTGCCCTACGAAGGTGGCCTCGAACTCAACTCGTAGTCCGCGGATCTGGATTCGTCAAAATATCACGTTCTATCCTTGTCGAGTATCCAAGAACCTCTCGAGATCGCGCGGATGTCGAAGGCGCACAATCGGGAGTTCCGGACGTCGCTCGAGAATGCGACGCATCCGAGCTGGGGAGCTGGAATGGCTACGCCACGCCCATCGAACGATGTGCTCTGGATTGTTGATGACCGTCCACAGCGGCGGCTCAACATTGTCATTCCAGAGTAGTTCGTGAGCCAATCGGCGGCGAATTGTTCGCATGGTTACCCGCCACATCACGATGTAGGCTGGATAGTCAAGCCAGATCAACAGGTTGCACCGATCCACTAGCCGGTCCCTCACTCGGTCATACTGCCACTCCAACACCCAACGCTCGTTGGCGATGAAACCGTCGACCTCAGCCTCAAACGATGGCAACTCGCTCCAGTTTGGGCCGTGAAACAGGCTGTCGATCTCCACGTACGGCAGGTCACACCTGTCGTGTAGCAGTCGACAAAGGGACGATTTGCCCGATCCGGATGCACCAGCAATCAGGACTCGACCGGTCACAACATCATCTATCGAGAGACCTGTAACCTCAACAAATCCCATCCCGTCACCCAATTATCGCCGTCTCGTGCACATCCTCAGCGTAACGCCCATATCGGCCTGTTCACGACGACCAGCGAATGCAACCACCCTACCGCGATCAACGACCCACAGAGCCACAAGGTGACGGTCTTGATGGCTCACCGTCTCGCACCTCATGATCAGGGGGGAGGAAACTGAGGAGTGAGGTCAATACGGCCGACCAACCCCCACTGTCAGCCGATCCCCACCACCGGCCGATCCGATATCATCGACGCAACATGCTACGTTGCACCGAGTGTGATGGTGACGGTTGTATCCATTGCGGGCCTGGCACCGATCGCGAACATGTCCTGACCTCTCTCATCGGGCGCACGCCGGGTGCGATCCGCACCCCGAGTTCACAACCATCGGCTAATGGCAGATCATATGACGTAGTCGACATCGACGCACTCGTGGCTTCGATTGGGCCTCGACGGAGGATCATCTCCATAATTTGTACACAAGAGCATCCAGCTAGACCGTCCATACCACCGTGATCAATGTGTACGCGCCTGCAACGCCACTAAGGGAGCGAGCGATGACCGAGGCGTGAGATCTCAACCAATTCCGCACCGTCAAGGCTCGTCATGGACGACTAGGCCAATAACCCACGCAACAGTACCGCGACGGGTCCTGGGCCAGACCCGGCGGACCGCAACATCACCGGGGCGCTGAGCTGGGCATAGAAGTACTCCTGGAGATAGGTCACGAGCTGATAGCCCACATCCGGTTTCTGATCGTAGAGAATGCACACCCGTGTAGCCTTCACCGCTTGAGCCATGAGCTTCTCGTCAATCAGGCCTGGCTGATGAAGCTCGAGAACGCCAATGCGACTCCCGACGTCTGCAAGGAGTACACAAGCATGCAGGGCAACCTGCACGCTTTGGCCCCAGGTGATGACGGCTAGCTCGCCCAGGGGGCGCAACCAGCGACCGGTAGAGGCTTCGAGATGCCCAAAACCATCTCGCCGCAGGCGTGACGAGACAATCAGGTAGTCATGTGTCGGCTGCGTCGCCTCCCCAAGCAGTCTGGAGGCAAAGTAGGCAAACGACTCTTGGCTATGGACGAGAACACCAGCACTCCCGGGTCTTAAATCGTGATCGAGCGTCAACGCAAGACACGGAATCCCAGGTGACGAAGTAGATTTGGCCCTCAACACGATCGGGAAACCACCCCACCGACTGACGGCTTTAGCAAGTACAGTAGGGTCAGTCACGCGGATCAACTCGTCACCCTCGATTCCCTCAACCTCGTCGAAGACCTCGCGGCCGACCAGGATAGCCGCCGTGCCAAGCCGCGCGCGGACCAGCTCGACAAAGGCTCCAAGGGAATCGACGTGCGCCTCTGCGATCAGTGCTGCCAGTCGTCTCCTGTTCCCAGCCCTAGCCAACTCAGGGCGAGGGTCATCGGCGAGCCGACTGGCAGCTTCAACAGCCTCGCGGTCAAACCGCCTCAGCGTCGCTGCCCCAAAATCGCCGAGTTCGCCAACATCAAAACTGTCGGCGTCTCCGTGGACGACAACGACCACCGGCACCACAACGCTTTGGAACCGATGCCAGAGTGATCGACCAAGGCTCCAACCTTCGAACAGGTCGCCACCAGCAAGGGTTTCGACCTGCCAGCCAAGCGAGGCAGCCGCCTCAATTGCGGGTTGGTCCTTTGGTTCGGCGATCATCACGAGCCTGAGACCAAGGCGAACGGCTTCGCCGAGGAGCTCGACCTGCGTTAACAACGCACCGCGAACATCAAGATCGCCAAGGATCGCGTCCGCATGCCCGTTAGCCATCACAGCCATGGCGAGAGCATCTACCAATGAGCCAGGACCGGCCCTATAGAGGTCCTTCAACGGCGATGCACCTCCGATGATCAGCGCATCACGATTTGAAGCGATCCCGAGACCGAGGGAACCACGCAGCCCCTGGGCGAGTCCGAGCAACGCCAGTGGAGATCGTCGATAGATGTCCAAGGTCTGAACGTAGCGCAGCCAGTGATATCGTCGGGCCAGCTCCTCCAGCTCGGGAGCCGGAACTTCGAGCTTCACACGAGTCTGAGCGCGGGAACGAGAGACCATGGGTAGTCACCCTAAAGGGGGTGGTTGGTCTGTGATACAATCAACGACCAATTCACCGAAGAAAGAAGCCGCCACGTCTGGTACGCAGTTGAACAGGGTGATAGGGGCAAGCACACAAGTGCCAGTTCCCATCACCCGATCCGTTAACTATCGTCCGGTCGACCTATGACAGCGTCCGCAGTGCCGCGATCAGCCCACTGACATTTGGGGTCCCTAGACCGCTCGCCGCATTCCACCCAGCCGCTGCCGAATAACCGGTGATGCCATCAAATGAGTTGTTACCCGACAGAACCGGATAGAACGCCTCAGCGTAAAGACTCGGCGACTGATAGATCTGGTAGAGCTTTGGCGCGAGGAATCCTTGTGATCCAAGGGAGCTTTGCACGTCAGCGTCCACCGCCGCCCACTGTGGCGTTGCCGCACTGGTGCCACCAATCGGGACCCAACCAGGACCGTTCACAGGGTCAAAGCTTTCATAGATCAGTACCGAAGAGATAACCGCGGCGTTATAGGAAACGTCTGGCAAGCCACGCATCTGCGTTGGATCGCTGATCCCGGCACCCAACTGAGAGCTAGGTTCCGGGAACACGGACGAGTAGCCACCGCCGCCCGCACCGTACCCATCGTTCCATACTTGCTCGGTTACGTGCGAAGTAATCGAGGTTGGTTCAGACCCAATCTGTGTTCCACCGACTGCAATCACGTTCGGGCTCGAGGTAGGGAAGTTCACAGTAGGATAGGGATAGGTAACTCCCTGTTTGTTGGTGTTGGCAACCCCCGAGTCTCCAGCCGCAAAGAACACCGAAACACCGTCTGCGGCAGCCTCAGCGTACAGCTTGTTCAGTCGCTCGATGACTGCCGAGTTGTGAAACGACTGCTCAGTCGTAGACCAGCTGTTCGACCAGATGTTGGCGTGGATGTTGGCGAGCGCCCAAGCCTGAGCCCGTTCCAGGTTTTCAAGTCCCTGCACGCCCTCAGTCTCGTTTACCGGCACGGTAACGAGATCGATGGTCGCGCCGGGCGCCATCGCATGCGAATACTCTACATCGAGGGTCGTCTCATAGGCCCAGCTCACCTCGGTTTCAAGCTGTTTGGAATGGTAGTTAGCTGGGCTAGGGAGCTTATCATAATTCAGCACCACGTTGCCCTCAGGATGATAGATGTTCAATGCCGGTGGGGCTGGCAGGTTATAGGCGGTGTCAAAGTGAGCCAGATCGTTACGAATGGTAGGGCTCCCATAGGAGTCAAAGATTACGATGGTCTGGCCCTTACCGTTGTCGCCAGCCTTATACGCTGGGCCATAGTTATACTCGGCCGCCATCTGCGAGGGTCCGTAGCAGGCGATGTCGTAGTTGGTCTCACAGAACGCGGCCGAAGGCGGCGAAGCTGAGACTGACTTGATTACTGGACCAACCTCAATCATGGGTACCGCCGAAGGTGCAGAAGTTCCAACAGCGGTCGAACCCGGCAGGGCCAGTGCCGCCAGCGATGCGAGGGCAACTGACGACGATACGAGTCCGAGCTTACGTAACACGGATCCCTCCTTTGCTTCAATTTGCAAACTATAGCAGAGAGCCTGCGAGGGTGTTGGCTTTTTAGATTTTTTAAGGGTTAGACCGAAATTCCCCCCTTGCGATTATCTCTACCTGGTCAGGAGACCTTGATACACGGCTATTGCAGAAGGGTGGTTTTGGCAAACCTCCAGACAGGGTCCCACACGATAGTCATCTAGGGGACCTTCGGGCAAGAAGACGTAAAGCCGACGCTGGGGACGATCTTCCGCCGAGCAGCCTTCGGCAATGAGTAACACACACCACGCCCAGACAGTGCGATCGCCAAGCCGACTTGTCATCAGCACACGAGAGTGGATAAACACCTCAAGTTCATCGCCCCATCGGAACCTCGACGGATGCCTCCATGCATAGACATCTCCGTGATTCGGCGAACGGTTCACGCAGCTCCCAAAATCACATCCTTATGCTAGACCAATCATCGCGACTCGTTGAGGAGTCGTCTCAAACCGTCAATCGAAGGAGTAGCAGATCGAAGGCGCCCTGCTTCGTCACGACAACCTCCAGTCCCTGCCATAGATGCAGGTGCCAAACTTGCATCTCCATCCAAGAGCTGTTACTCCCTTCGATTATCCACTGGTGTCACGGACATCGAGAACCCAGTGTCACAACCGCTGTAAGTCGTCGCTCGTTTAGGGTGCCCTTGCACCAGCGATCCAACCCACGACCACAAAGGCACCTAGAATCTTGACATGTCCTCGATCTCCACGATCCACCTCGTCGATGCATTCACCAGTCACCCGTTCGGCGGAAATCCAGCAGCAGTAGCACTGTGTGACTCCTACCCCGACGATACATTCCTCCAGGCCATCGCCCAAGAGTTAAACCTCTCCGAGACCGCCTTCGTCTGCATCGGATTCGACAGAGGAGTTTGTCAGATCAATGGCTTGGCTTCGTATCGTCATCAGTGTCGCTGTAACACGATTCGACGCATCAATACCGTATGCCAAGAGACCCAGCAAACTAAACTTTTGCGATGGATCTAGCAGCAGACATCGTCAACAGCGCCTACCGCTCGCTGCCATACTGGCTAGAGTCAGCCGTAATCGAACGGCTACAATTCGGTATCCTTGATACTGTAGCCGTCGCTTTACACGGGGGATCTACCCCAGAGGTTCAGCACTTGCGACAAACCCTGTTGGACCACAACGACACGACCACTATGTGGCTCACTGGTGCCGACGTTTCTCCTGAGCGCAAAGCATTTTTCAACGCCCTTCCGATCACTGCGGAACAACTCCAAGATGGCCACCGGCTGGCACGAGGTCATCCTTTTGCTCACCTAGTCCCAACATGTCTCGCGGCAGCGGAATTTACCTCAGCCAAGCTCCCCACGATCCTTGAGGGTCTGCTTCTTGGATACGAGGTTGGCGTGAGGCTTGGCATATCGATGCATGGAACACCGGAGGGGATCCACGACATCGGCACCTGGGGCCTGCTCGGGGCCACTGTGGGCTACACCCACATCTTGACCACAGGTGACCAAGCCTTGGGCGCGGCAGGTTTACGCCTCGCATCAGGTGTAGTCCTCGGTTTTGATGCAGAGACCGTCTTCGATGGATTCAGTGCCTCTCACCTCTATCTCGCAACGGCGTGCCAGCTCGCTATCCAGTTTGCCATGACTGCGGCGCTTGGAACGACCACGGCTCCCGGCACCCTTGAGCGTCACTGGCTCCCACATCTGGCCAGCCAACAAGTTCCCCTCCATGAGACTTGGACACAGGCGGAGATCACTAACGGATATTTCAAAATCTACCCAACCGTCGCGCACACCCATGGAACAATTGACGCCATCCACCAGTTCCTGCAACAAGTCACCCCATGGATGTCCCAAGGTCAACTTCAACATCAGATTGCGAGCATCCAGGTCAGCACCTACGGCTCAGCAGCACAATTTTGCAACCAACGTCCTCAATCAGTCGACGCCTGCAGATTTTCGATTCCCTTCATCGTTGCAACCGCTATCGTGGATGGACAGATCTCTCCTACTACCGACTTCACCCGGGCGCTACAAACTCAACAAGTTCGCGATTTCGCCGAACGCATCAGCGTCGTTGAGGATGCATCACTCACCGCAAGGTATCCGCTCTATGGTCGCCCCACCCGGGTCGTCGTCGAGTTTGTCGATGGCACAAGGCATGAGACCTCGTGCGACCTTACATCCGGTGACGGACCAGGTGCTCTCACAAACCCTGACGTAGTATCGAAACCTGACAGGTTGGTGACCGGAATTGTCTCACCCTCATCCTGGCAGACGTTCTCTCGGACCATCATGAATCTCGGTCAAACGAACTCACCACAGATCTTTGACGCTCTGACACACCTGACACGTAGTGAGTAGGCAGAGACGCAACGAGATCTTGATCAAAGTGTTACTCGTTCATCCTAGACCATTGCCCATCTGGGCCGAAACCCTGCGGGTGGTATCGAGCAAGGCCGCGGCGCAAAGATCGACCTCCTGTGCCAAACGCTCTGCCGGCCCGCACACACTGATAACGGCGATCGGCAAATTTTGATAGTCAAGCACAGGCGCGGCAACGGATCCAGCCCCCGCTTGTCGTTCCCCGAACGACAACGCGTAGCCTCGACGTCGAATCTCGGCGATCTGCCGTCTGAGCTGGTCTCGATCAGTCACCGTCGACGGTGTCACTTGCTCCAAGGTATTTTCAAGATAAAACTCGATCTCTGCCGGTGGCAAGAAGGCCAGAAAAGCCTTTGATGAGGCTCCGGCGTGCAGTGGATGAGGTAGTCCGATCTGGACCGACATAAGGACCTCCCGTTCAGGGGTGACCTGGTCTACGTAAACCCGATGTTCGCCTGTCCGTATCGACAACGTCGCTGTCTCAAAGGTCTCGCGCGACAGCGCCACCAGCTCAGGGTGTGCTACCCGCCGAACATCAAGTTTACTCAGATAGGTCAAACCGAGGCTGACGATGACCGGCCCAAGCAGATAGCGTCGAGTCACGGGCTCGATCTCGACGATACCCTTCTTGCGCAAACTTGAGAGAATCCGGTGAACCGAAGCCTTCGACAGACCTAGCTGTTGAGCAATCTCAGTCACTCCGAGGGTAGTCGAACTAGAGCTAGCGAATAACAAGAGGACGTCTGCGGCTCGCTCAACGGTAGAGGCGGAGCTACCCTCTGAGGGTCGGACCGAGGCGATCTCGGTGACCTCATCCTTGCCAATATCCCTCTGTAAAGCCACCTACACACCTCGTTCTTTCTGCGTCTCGCCAATCTCAGATCGATTGATGGTTACCCACCCCATCTGGGCAGCACTCACATCCACTCTAGCTGCGCTCCCAACGCGCCTAGAGTGGTCACAACAGACCGCCACGCAGGCCATCGCCGAACCACGCGACGGTCCT